>PFEM01000021.1:8265-9080 GCA_002793635.1 Candidatus Shapirobacteria bacterium CG10_big_fil_rev_8_21_14_0_10_48_15 | reverse complement strand
CCCAAAGCTAAACAAGCGTTTCCCTAGGCCGTTGAGCGGAGTGTATCAGCAGGAGAACCAAAAGTCAACACTATAAGATGCAGGGGCGACAGGACTCGAACCTGTAGGATTGCTTTTGGAGAGCAACCGTTTGCCAATTAACGGACGCCCCTTAGGGATTGGGCAAGAACATTATAGCATGCACTTAGTTGACGAGCAACGCGAACGTCATAGTAATTAACTCTGATGCACCCAGGATAATTTATTCTTTTTCTTTTACCAGTATTTGGTTTCCAATATGTTTTTGCAAATTGTGAAAGGGGGATTTGCGTAACTTGACTCCAAAAGTCTTGTTGCATTTTTTCATTGTGATACCTGTGGAGGTGCATTAAGACTCGAAATTTTTTTTCGTCGAGAGAAAAAGAGTTTCTAAGCAAAGTCAGGAAGAGTTTAATCATCTTCGGGTCAGAATTGATAAATTCAATATGGGCTTGTGTTTTTGCACCTTCACACCAAAAAAGTAACGCGGCAAACATTTTATATAATTTTTTGTCCATTTTTGTCGATTTAAAATCTATTTTTTCTTGCACGAAATATTGTTGAAGTAGTTTTTTTCTCTTTTTCTTTTTTGTCTGTTGAGCGTTATAAGAGCCGATTATTCTTCGCTTCCTAAGCCGTCTTTTAGCCTTTTCACCCAGCTTTACAGGAGAAAGCCATGCAGAAGCAGTGCTTTTGGAGATACTCATTTTTTCTGAGATCTCCTTTAGGGAAAAACCGCTTTTTCTTAGCTTTTTGGCTAGATTTTTTATTTTAAGTGAATAAGCCATTTGAACCTA
>PFEM01000021.1:0-8222 GCA_002793635.1 Candidatus Shapirobacteria bacterium CG10_big_fil_rev_8_21_14_0_10_48_15 | reverse complement strand
CGGGCCTAAGAATAAGTAATTTTAACAAAAGTGATATAATTTGGCAAAATAACGGCCGGGGTGAGGCGGTATGAAAGAACGTTTAGCACAAGTTCAAGAAACCAAAAGAGCGTTGTTCGCAAAGGGTGGTTCGCTGGTGATGGATGTGGTGGATGCCGCCTTGGCCTTTGGAATTTCTCAACAGCAATTAGCGAAAATCCTAGAAGAATCCAAGCACTTGGAGATTACCCCTCTTCGGAATGGCAGCGTGCAAGTTAGCCTAGTGGCTACGGCAAGTGAGGGGCAAAGGGATTTATGGCAGGAGATGATTGGGTCCCTGGAGAAAGGCCGATCCAAGATTAATGGCGTTAAACAAACTTACAAGCGATTGGCATTAAATTTGCAACGAGATTCGGCCAAGATGTGGGAAGGCGATGCAGATTTGGTCCAGCTGGCATTATTTGCTTTATGGAGTCAGTTGCCCCTATCAGCGCAAAACGAAATGGCGGCATACAGTCCCGATTGCCTTCGTTCCAGCCTCGGCATTATCGCCAGCGGGGAGTAATCTCTAGGCAAGCTTTCAATCCGTAGCCACGCCGAAATAGATCCAGATGAAGTCTTGGCGGGAGTTATTGACGGCGCGATGGGGTTCACCGGGTTCAATTACGACGCAGTCATTTTTGGCCGCCTTCACCTCCCGGCCACTAATAAATAGAGTGGCTTCGCCTTCAAGCAAAAAATAAACTTCGTACATGGTGGGGTGCCGATGCTCTTCGCAAGCTTGGCCGGGCTTAAAGACGGCTTGGCTGAAGCCGGTTAGCTGGGGAATTTCGCCATTTTTAATCAACACCTGTTTTTTAATCTCCGGCTGGTGGGCAACTCCTTCTGCCGGGATTTGGGCAAGATGAAGCAGCTTCATTTATTTAAACTTGGTGCTTTCTTTGTGGCTGGTGTACTTGCGGCACTTTTTGCAAAATTTATTCAGCACCAGCTTGTTTTCCAAGTTGGTTTTGTTTCTTTCCGTGACGTAGTTTTGGCTTTTGCAAACCGTACAAACCAACAGTACTTTTTCCCTAGGTCCTTTTTTCGCCATAGTGGGAGAATTTTAGCATAAACGGAGACCAAAAAGAAGATGTGAGCCTGGAGTGGGAATTGGACCCACGACCTTACCCTTACCAAGGGTATGCTCTGCCGACTGAGCTATCCAGGCAAATTTCCCTTTATTTTATCATAAATGGTAGAATGTTTTTGTGAAGTTGGCAGAGAGGCAACTCGTTAGCGGCGTTTTGCGGGGCGATCGGCAGGCCATGCGGCTGTTTAACCATCATTACCGGCCCAAGCTGTTGCGTTTCGTCCTCACCAAAGTCGGTCGCTTTGAAGATGCCGAGGAAATAACCCAAGACATTCTTGTCAGTGCCCTTTATAGCTTGCCATCTTTTTCAGGCAAATCATCTTTTAACACTTGGTTTTACAGCATTGCCCGCCATGAGGTGGTCGACTTTTATCGCAAAAAAAAGCTTAAAGAAATTCTTTTTTCCCATTTTCCGATTTTAGAACGCCTCGCTTCCAAGGCCTTGAGTCCGGAAATGACTTTGGAGGAAAAAGAACTGGAAGAGAAAGCCTGGCGTTGTTTGGCCAAGCTAAATGAGGGTTATCGGGAAATTTTGCGACTGAAGTATGTAAGGGGTCTTTCTTTGATGGAAATTGCCCGCCGAATCGAAGGGCAAAAGACCGTCAAAGCGGTGGAAGCTCGCCTGCGGCGAGCGCGACACCGGTTTGCCCGCGTTTGGAATGATCAAAAAACTTTTTTTACTCTCAATCCGCGAAACCTATCTTTCTTTGAAGAATGCCTGGGGGCTCTTGGTCCATCCCTACCTGACACTAAGAAAACTGCGGCTTAAAAAGGATCTTTCCCAAATTTTTCTGCTGTTGGTGGCGCCGGTGAGTGCGCTTTTCGGCTTGTTAATTTTTTCAGGGGCAATCAAAATATTTTTGCGGCCCTCCGGCCTGGCTGGCCAAATTTTAAGCCTTTTTTGCTGCCTGCTTTTGGTTTCATTGTTGATGATTCTCCTTTACCTTGGCTATTGGTTTGGTTATTATTTACAGGCCAAAAAAAGAGCTGATTATGGTAAGAGTTGAAGCTAGCAATTGGCGAACTGCGAGTGTGAGGTTGGGGAACGGAAAAGGTGGATTGGTTGGGGAGTGGTGTCCGGTTTGTGAACAAACAAGTTTTCCTCCCCGGGATTACTGCCCTGTCTGCCTTACTCATCTGGGCCGGCCACCACTGCCTGGGGAGACCATTGTTTTTTTTAACCCGGAAAAAGAGACTCCTTCCCAGGGTTGACTTTTGGTTTTCGGCGGGTTAATTTTTAATTAATGCCGGAAAGACCAGCGAATTTGCTGATTTTGCCAGTTTTGGGTTCCTGCCCCGATGGCAGCGGGAAAGTCATTCATTATGTTTCTGGTGCTCATCCAAAAGTGGGGAAAATTTGGGAGCAAGGTTGGTCAGGAGAACCGGAAACAATAATCACCATTAGCAAGCCACCGTTTCCTCTTGCCGGGTTTATTTTTCGGTCAGAAGAATCAGGAAAGGCGGAGTAACTTCACAAAAGATTGTTTTGGTAAATTGCTTCTGCAATTCTCTGGCTAATAAGGTTGATGCCGGCAGTTGAGGGGTGGAGATGATCGTTGGCGTTAACGTAGATAGCTTGCCCATTTCCATTAGCGCCCAAGCTGGGGTGGTAGGCATCAGCTAAAGGATAACCTTGAGAGGTGGCAAAATTGGTTAAATTTTGCAGGTAGGCTCGGATAGTTTGGGCCTTTTCTTTTTTTTGGTCAGCAGAAAGATTAAGACCTTCAATCCCGTCGCACAAATTTTGTTCGTCAGGGGCAATCGTTGCTGTCAAAACAATTTTGGCTTGGCTTTGAATCTTAATCTGATCGATAATTTTTGCCAAAGTGAGCCATTGACGATCAAGATCTGCCTGGCTGTTGCTCCAGTGGTTATAAGCGAAAGATTCGATGACCACGATATCCGGATTTTGAGCGATAAGGGAGGGGATTCTTGCCAAAGACTGCTCAATAGTCGTGGCGCCAACACCATAATTTAAGAGAGAAAATTCGGCTTGATGGTAAAAAGTGTTGAGAGCCTGGGTCAGTGAAGGGAGGTTTTCTCCCATGACGTTGATCATAGAATCGCCTAAAACAGCGACGGTATAATGATGATGAGCGGCTTCTGCAACTGGTTCTTCTGCTTCGGGTAAAATCATGGGCTGAAGAGCAGGGCTTGGCTTGGCAGAAGCCTGTTTTGCGGTGGTAGCGGCTGTTGAAAGAGGTTGATAAAAACGGTGGAGGGGGGCTGCCTCAATAGGCCCGGCATTATAACTGACTAAACTTTTTTGAGGGAGAAAATCACCAAGCATTAAAGGAGAGATAACAAGTAAGCTAATTAAAAAAAGTCTACCGATTTTGAGGCAATAGGCAGTCATTGGTGCCGGGAGTAGGATTTGCACCTACGTAGACTTGCGCCAGCGGTTTTACAGACCGCTCCGTTTGACTGCTTCGGTATCCCGGCAGGGAGCCGGAGGTGGGGCTTGAACCCACGACTTGCTGTTTACAAAACAGCTACTCTGCCACTGAGTTACTCCGGCAAACTCAATCTATTTTAACAAAGTTAGGGGTAAAAAAGAAGTTGGTCGATAAAAAGCCTGCCGAGAGGTTGAAGCAAAGCTTTTTCCCCGAACTGACAGGTGGGGACCCTCGGCCAAAGATCCAAAGAACCTTTAGCCAGCTCGGGTCAACCCGTAAATTCAAGGTTGTAGAGGAAAAAAATTTTTGCCTCCAAAACCCGTCCGGCAGGTAACCTTTTTATAGCAAATTTTTGCGCCGAAGTCAATATGATAAGATGCTTTTATGAGTGTAAAAAAGATAATTTTTTTGGTTTTTGGGCTAACGCTGCTGGCACTGCTGGCTTTTTATTTTTTTGGTTCCTGGCCGGCTTTTTCCGGCAAGTTTCTTTCGCCTTTGGGGTCTAGTCAAAAACCAACGCCAACAGTTGCCAGGCCTTTGGATCAATACGCTTTTGAAGCTTTGCGGCAACGCCCCTATCCGAGCAGTGAAATTAAGTTGGAACACGTGATCAGCCAAGAAGCGGCGTATACATCCTGGCTATTTTCGTACCTGTCTGACGGCCAGCGAGTAACGGGCATGGCCAATTTACCCGAAGGCAAGGGCCCTTTTTCGGTGGTTATCATGCTGCGGGGTCATGTGGATGATGAGGTTTATTTCACCGGCGTTGGCACCCATAAGGCCGCCGGGGTACTGGCCGCCAACGGCTTTTTGACTTTGGCCCCGGATTTTTTGGGTTTTGGCGGCTCGGATTCCTCCAGCGCCGATATTTTGGAAGCTCGTTTTACCCGGCCGGTGACGGTGCTCAATCTTTTGGCCGCCATCAAGAGTTTGCCCCAGGCAGACGAAACCCATCTCGGCCTTTGGGCGCACAGCAACGGCGGCCAAATCGCCTTATCGGTATTGGAGATTAGCCAGCGAGCGTTGCCCACCACTTTGTGGGCACCGGTGACCAAGGGCTTTCCGGAATCCGTGCTGACTTTTATGGGCGAGATGGACGATCAGTGGTTCAAGGTCAAAAAAGCGCTGGCTGATTTTGCCCAGCTTTATGATTCACAAAATTACTCTATTGATCATTATTTTGGTGATATTACCGCCCCGATGCAGCTTCATCAAGGGGGGCAAGACGCGTTGGTGCCGGCCTCATGGTCACAAGCTTTTGTCGAGAAGATGAATCAACTGGGGAAAAAGATAGACTATTACTATTACCCCAGCAGCGATCACAACTTGAAGCAAAATTGGGATCAGGTGGTGGCTCGGGATATTACGTTTTTTCAAACCAAACTGTTAGACTAGTGGTGCACCGGGCAGCAGTAAATTGGTGATCAAGCTGACCAAGGGGCCTAAAAGGGTAAACAGCAGTGACCGACCCAAAAAGGGAAAAATCAGGAAGATCAAGATAATCGTGCCGTAGCGGTTCAGCACTTCGTCCCATTGATAAGCGATTTTTTGCGGCAGCAGCCCGACCAGGACTTTGCCGCCGTCCAGTGGGTGAATGGGGATGAGGTTAAACAAGGCCCAGGTGATGTTGAGGGTGATGACCGGCACCAAAAGCGCGTAGGCGTTGGTCAAGCGGGCGATGACCGCCAGAATGACGGCCAAGCTCAAATTAGCCAAAGCGCCGGAGACAGAGATTAGGGCAGTGTCACGCCGGGGCCGCTGCAAATTGTAAGGATCAAAAGGCACCGGCTTGCCCCAACCAAAAACAATGGGTGAACCGGTTAAAAGCAGAAACAGCGGCAGCAGCGTGCCGATCGGGTCAAGGTGGACCAGGGGGTTGAGGCTGACGCGGCCGGCCAGCCTGGCCGACGGGTCTCCCAACCGGTCAGCCACATAAGCGTGAGCGGCTTCATGAACTGATAAGGAGAGTAAGAAAGCGATTAAGATAAAAAGCGGGGCAAACATAATTAGAAATTAGAAATTTTTTGTGCTATCATTATAGCATAGAAATGGCTTATCAATGTGATCGTTGCGGCAAGGGCAGGTTGATTGGGCGCCAACAGCGCCACCACAAAGGCGTGGCTGGCGGCAAGTGGCTGCACCGCGCGCCCAAAACTGTCAAAATCAGCCAACCCAATTTGCATGCCTTTCGGGGTGTTCTTGATGGGGTTGCTGGTAAGTGGCGTTTGTGCACCAAATGCCTGCGGTTGGTTAAAAAATCCCTGCCGAAAACTGCGGGTAACCCTGCTGGAACTGTTTCCCACTAACCGGTTTTTTGCCGGCCAGCTGGACGAGGTCAAGAACCAGTCGTCCGTTTTCCAAATGCGCCTGAAGAATTTTTAATCTTTTGGTTAACTCGGTATCTCGATTAACTTGATTAACTCGTATCTCCGTCCACGCGCCCGGCCAAGGATAAAAAGCCCGGATTTGTCTGGCCAAAGAGGCGGCGGGTTTTGACCAGTCAAGGCGGCCGTCGTCACGAGTCAGCCTGTGGGTGTAAGTCGCCTGAGAATGGTTTTGCTCGCGCAACTTAATTGTGCCGGCCAAATAGTCCGGTAAAATCGCTTGGAGTTTGGCCGCGCCTTGAGTAAAAAGTCGTTGGTAAAGCGCTTGGGCCGTGTCCTCCGGCCGGATCGCAGCGGTAAACTGGCTGACGATGGGGCCATGATCCACTTTTTCGTCCATTTTGATGATTGTCAAGCCGGTTTGCCGCTCGCCGTTCAAAATGGCGGTTTGCACCGGGGAAGCGCCGCGGTAAGCCGGCAACAGCGAGGGGTGAAGATTGAGAATACCCTTTTGGGGCCAATTGAGAATGACTGGGGGAACAATGTGGCCGTAAGAAGCCAGCACCCCTATTTCCGGTTTGGCTTGCTGCGGGTCAATGATCTGGCTAATTTTAAAACGATCATTTTTTTGCAGGGCGGCCAAAACGATTTGCGAATACCGGTCCGAACCAAAAAAAACGATTGACGTTTTCATCAGAGCTTGATGGGAATTAGCACGTCTTGATTATTGGTTGGTTCCAAACGGTAGAGCTGGCCTTGCTGCTCCAAAACTCGTTGGGTGAATAAAATGCCGTTGAGGTGATCTTCCTCGTGCTGGATCACGGTGGCGACAAAGCCGGAAAATTTTTCCGCATGAATTTTGCCGGCTAAATCTTGCCAGTGAGCCTTGATGGCTTGATGGCGCTTCACCAGGCCAAAAATTTGGGGGACGGACAAACAGCCTTCATAAGGAAAATTCCGGTGATCCAGGCCTTGGGTCATTTTGGCGGATCGCCAGGTGATTTTTGGGTTGACCAAAATGAGATTTGTTTGGGGCTCCGGATCATAGACAACCAGCAATCGAAGCGGGTGGCCTACTTGAACCGCGGACAAGCCGACCCCAATCCGTTGGTCTTCAGACCCATGCCGGATGACGTCAATCATCTTTTTGGCCAAAGTGGTGATCTCTTGGTCAATCTTCTTTATTGGTGTCGATTTTTTGTGTAAAATAGCGGCAGGGACAGTGATGATTTTAAGCATAAGTTTATTATACCAAAAATTTCCTCCAGGCATTGGTGAAAGTGAGCCTCAAAAGAAATTAATTGGGCAAAACATCATGGGGGGTGGATTAAGGGGCGAGGCTAAAAGCTTTCCAAAATTTCTTTGGCTTCTTGGTAGTTGGGCTTGAGAATAAGCGCTTCTTGCAGAGCTTTGAAGGCAGCTTCCGATTGGTCAGTGGCAAAGTAAAGGATGGCGAGATTATACCTGATTTTGGCATCCGTCGGCGCCAGTTGGCTGGCGTGAAGTAGGGCATTAATGGCTGCCTGCTGGTATTGGGGATCATTTTTGGCCAGCTGGTAAAACATTTTGGTGCGGTTTTTCCAAAAATTGAGATTGTACGGGCTGGCGGTCACGGCTTGGTTGGAAAAATCAATGGCCAGCTCGGTCGCGTTTAGCCCGGCCGCAGCCGTCGCCAAGGCATCCTGGTAAAGTGGCTGGTGGGGTTGGGCCTTGACGGCCAGTTGGAGCAAGTCAAGAGCGGCTTCATACTGGCCGGCTTGAGATAACTTTTGGGCTTTGGCAAAGCGGGTGTCGGCGAGCCAGATGGTTGATAGCCGATAACTGATAGCTAATAACAAGGTAACAACGAAGATAATTAAAAATTTTTGAATAAAAACACCCCTGGGGTGTTGCGCAATGTTCCCTAGGGGTGTTTGGGGGTTGGCGTCTACGGCGGCCAAGGCAGGGAGAAGAAAAAAGAGGCTGGCGACCGGCACGACCGAAAAGCCGAAAAAGTTGGTCACCAAAATACTGGCAAAGCCGGCGAGTAGGGCAATGTTAAAATAATTTTCAATTTTCCCACCAATTCGGCGGGCAGGCAATTTTCGAATTTTCAATGAACGTTGTAAATTGATGATTTTGGTAAAACTCCAGATAACAAAACTGACTATTAATATTAGATAACCTGTCAGTCCCACGGTGCCCGTATTGGCGGCAAAATTGAGGTACTCGTTGTGCGCTTTGTTGTACAAAAAATCCCATTCGGAAAGGTCGTTGTGCTCCCGCGGCCGAAACCAATAGTAGGCATAAGCAAAAGTTTCCGGGCCGGTGCCCAAAATCGGGTAGTGCCGCCAGATCTCAAGGGCGCCGCGCCAGACCACCTTGCGAATCTCTCCTGATTCGCTGATTAAA
>PFEM01000019.1:5815-9015 GCA_002793635.1 Candidatus Shapirobacteria bacterium CG10_big_fil_rev_8_21_14_0_10_48_15 | reverse complement strand
GTTTAAGAACTTTTCTTCTTTGCTGCCAAAGATTTAACCCCCAAAAGATGGCAAAAGCGGTGCCAAAGCCAATCAGGCCGGAGCGGGATTTGGTAAAGAGTAGGCAAAGGGTAAAGATCAGGGAGAGAAAATACGGGAGGGGTGATTTTGATTTGCTGATAGTGAAAAACCAAGCTAAGGGTAAAATAGCGGTCAGATAAGCGGCGAGCCAATTGGGCTGGCCCAAGGTCGAAAAGACGCGGTTTTTGACGTCCTGGACCCAAAGCTGGTCGTCAATGCCATAATGCTGGGCGATCCCGTAGCCGGCGGCCACCGTCGCACCGGCGAGCAGCGAGTGCAGGACATAGCGCCTGGAGTGAAGAGACAAATTGCTTACCCAAGCCCAGTACAAAAACGCGTAGACGATTAAAGACAGTAGGCCGCCGTTGAAGCGGCCGTAATAACCCCACCAAGAAGTGCCTTGATCGATAGAAACCAAAAAACTCAAAAATTGAGTGGCCAAAAAAATCACTAGGGGCCAGTCCCAAAAAGTGTGACGAAAGATAAATTTTTTGGCCAAAATCATCTTGACCAGCCACGCCGCCATAATCACAGCCGCCAAAAAAAAAGTGAGCATAATTTTGTTAAATTCAAAAAGCTCGTAAGTCCACGGCGCCATGACCAGAGGGGTGAGAAAAAAGAGCAAACAAAAGCAGGCGGTGATCATTTTTTTTCAGTATAGCACAGCTGGGGTGTGCTATACTTTGAGCAAAATGACCTCACTTTTGGATAGTTTATTTGCTTTGGTGACTTACGATTTGGGGATCGATTTGGGGACGACCAACACATTGATATTGGTCAAAGGGAAGGGGGTCATGATTCGCGAGCCTTCAGTAGTGGCCCGACGCAAAAAGTCCAAAGAACTGCTGGCGGTGGGCACGCCGGCGAAAAAAATGATTGGCAAAACGCCTCAACTGATTGAAGTGATTCGGCCGCTGCGGGATGGGGTGATTGCCGATTTTGACGCCACGGAAGCGATGTTGCGTCATTATATTGGTGAGGTGCACCAGTCCAGAGGACTGCTGCCTAAGATTCCCAAGCCGAAAGTAGTGGTGGGAATTCCGTCTGGGGTGACGGAAGTGGAGCGCCGGGCAGTGCAGGACGCTTGTTTTTCGGCTGGCGCCCGGCAAGCTTTTTTGATTGAAGAACCGATGGCCGCGGCGATTGGCGTCGGCCTGCCAGTGGCCAATCCGGAGGGAATGTTGATCGTGGATATTGGGGGTGGGACCACTGAGATTGCCATCATTTCTTTGAGTGGGATCGTGGTGGAACGTTGCCTGCGGGTAGCCGGTGACGAAATGGATCAAGCGATCATTGCTTTTGCCCGGCTTAAACACTCTCTGCTTTTGGGTGAAGCGACGGCCGAAGAGATCAAAATTAACCTTGGTTCGGCGATCCCGTTGGGTGGCAAAAAGCAAATGGTGGCCCGAGGTCGGGATTTGGGGAACGGTTTGCCCAAGTCGATTAAGTTTGAAACTGACGAGGTCCGCGAGGCGATAGCGCCGGTGATTCGTCAGATTGTGGACCAACTGACCGGGCTTCTGGAAGAGACACCGCCCGAATTGATCAGCGATATTGTTGCTCGGGGGGTGACTCTTTGTGGCGGCGGCTCGCAAATCGCCGGTTTGGACAAGCTGATTGCCGAGGAGACCAAGATGCCGGTGTGGGTGGCGGATGACCCGTTGTCCGCGGTGGTGCGGGGTTGCGGCAAGCTACTCGATAATCCGTTGCTGCTGGCCCGCGTTCGGGTCACCAGTGGTCTAAAGTAGCTTCAGTTATTCCCGTTGTGATTCTGTGTTAAGATGGCTTTGTGGGAAAAGAAATTAAAAAGGGATTCGTTTTAATCTGCTTATCTTTATTGTTGCTTTTTTTCGATCGTTGGGGTTGGATCAATTGGTTAAAAACGCCGCTGCAAAAGCCGTTTCTGGCAGCGGAACAAAAAATTTATCACGTTAGCCTTTCACTAAAAGAGTTTTTGAATATTTTTGGTAATCAGTCAAGGCAAGCCAAAAAAATTGATCAGTTGGAAAGCCAGCTGCGCCAATTAGCGGGCGAGCAAAACCTGCTGGCTACCTGCCAGCAGGAAAACGAACAAATGAGGAAGCTGTTAGGCGCGCCTTTACCGCCCCAGTGGCAGTTTTTACCGGCCAAAGTGGTCGGGGTGGGGGCGGTGTTTAAGATTGATCAAGGCAGCCAGGCTGATGTGGCGGAGGGGATGGCCGTGGTGAGCGAAAATATTTTGGTCGGCCGGGTCACCGCCACGGGGCGTGATTATAGTTTGGTGCAGACCCCTCAAGATAGTGAGATTAAAATTCCGATAATTTTTAGAAGCCAGCAGGATAAACAGCCTGCCGGCCGGGGAATTTTGGAAAATCAAGCAGGTAGTTTAGTGATGGAAAAAGTTTTGCAAGAAGAAAGCTTACAACCGGGCGACTGGGTGCTGACCAGCGGCGAATCTGGTTGGCTGCCGGATCTTTTGATTGGGGAAGTGGCGGAGATTCTCTTCAAGCCGGCCGATGTTTACAAACGAGCCAAAGTAAAACCGCTGTTGGCGTATGATCAATTAAGAACGGTGTTTGTGATCTTTCCATGAGGGTTTATTTCATCTGGTTGTCGATCATTTTAGTGTTGTCCCTTTTTCAGGCCGCTTTTTTGCCGCTTAATTTGGTATTGTTGCTGGTTTTGCTGTTTTCGTTGCGGGACATCAGCCAAAGCGATCGGCATGGTGCCTGGCTAACTTTTTGGTCAGGGTTGATTTTTGATCTGTCGCAAGGGTTGACGTGGGGGACTTCCAGTCTGATTTTTGTGGTAGTCGGTTTTTTGTTCCGGGGATATTCCCGGCGTTTTGACATTCACCGGCCTTTTTTGTTGGCCGGGTTTATTTTACCCGTTGCTTTGGTTTACCAGCGGTTGGTTTTTGGCAGCTGGTCATGGTGGTCCGCCTTGGCCTTGGCAATTTTGGCAATTTTGCTGCGACCGGTACTGCTGTATTTTCAAGATAGTCAAGGGGGGATCAAATTAAAATATTAAACTTATTACCGCCCTCATCGTCCTGTGAAGCGGCGGGCAAGGAATTTTTTGGTCAAGCCGAGGAACGGCCGGTTAAGCATGAGCCGCGGCTGTTTGTTTTTGGGCTCATGTTGGGGTTGGCCGTCTTGCTT
>PFEM01000019.1:798-5784 GCA_002793635.1 Candidatus Shapirobacteria bacterium CG10_big_fil_rev_8_21_14_0_10_48_15 | reverse complement strand
TTTTTGGCCGCCAAAACCGCCAATTAGCTGACGAAAATCGGATCAAAAAGACTGCTGAACTGGCCCCGCGGGGGATTATTTTTGACCGTCACGGCCGGCCGCTGGTGGGTAACCAGCCGGTTTACCGAATCAAAATTGATGATGCTTTCAAAACTATTTCCCGCCAAGAGGCGCTGGCGATCGAAGCCCAGACTGACTCGCAGACGGAAATGCGGGTGGACATGGGCCGGGAATATTTTTTTGGTCCGGTCTTGGCGCACGTGCTGGGTTACTTGAGTGAAGCTTCACCAAAAGAAGTTCAAAGTGGCCAAAGTCAGTTGGGTGATTTGGTTGGCCGGACAGGGGTGGAGGAGTATTATGAAAGCCGTCTGCGGGGGGTTAACGGCGGGGTCATCGTGGAAGTGGACAGCGGCGGCCAAAAAATTCGGGATATCGGTCGCGTGAGTGTGGTTACCGGGGAAGACCTGCACCTATCTATTGACGCCGCCCTTTCTCAAAAAGCTTACGAATTGCTGGAAAAATGGGGAGGTAAAAAGCCGGGGGCGGTGGTGATTAGTGAAGCCCCCACCGGCCGGCTTTTGGCGTTGGTTTCTTATCCTTCTTTTGACCCTGGCCAGATCACGCCGGAAAAATTGGCTGACCCGCAAAGGCCGTTTTTTGACCGGGCCCTCAGCGGCGTTTACGCGCCCGGCTCGACTTTTAAAGTTGTTTCCAGTACGGCGGGGCTAGAGGAGGGCAGAATCAGCGCCAGCACCCGCTACCAAGACACGGGCTTTATCAAGATCGGCGATTATCTTTATTATAACTGGCTTTATACCCAACGCGGCGAAGCGGAGGGGGAGATTGATTTGGTTTATGCGCTCAAGCGCTCGACCGACACTTTTTTTTACAAGGTGGGCGAGTGGGTGGGCGCGCGCCGGCTGGCGGATTGGGCGCGGGCGTTTGGTTTTGGCGAACCGACCGGCATCGATTTGCCCAACGAATCGTCGGGGTTGGTGCCGGATCCTGATTGGAAGCAAAAGACGTTGGGCGAAAGCTGGTTTTTGGGCAACACTTATCACTTTGCCATTGGTCAGGGTGACTTGCTGGTGACGCCCCTGCAGCTCAACACAATGATGAGCGTGATCGCCAACGACGGCGTTTTGTGTGCGCCACGAGTAGTCGAAGCCAAAGACGCCTCCGAAGGTGGCGGCAAAAGCTGCAAAAACCTCCAGCTGAAACCGGAGACACTCTCTTTGATCAAAGAAGGCTTGAGGCAGGCTTGCGCGACCGGCGGCACCGCTTGGCCGCTTTTTGATTTTGAACCGGCCGTGGTCTGCAAAACAGGGACGGCGGAAGTGGACGATGGTTCTGATGATACCCATGCCTGGCTGACGGCCTACGCGCCGGCGATTGAGCCGCAGATTGTGGTGACGGTTTTGGTAGAGCGGGGAGGTGAAGGCTCCGACGTCGCCGCGCCCGTTGTCAGAGAGATTTTAAAATATTTTTTCGAAAATTCGTAGGGGGTTTGATTTGGCCTTTGCTTTTTCTTCGGTCGCGTGAAAAGACAAGTCGACAGGAAATTTAAGAGTAAGTAAAGTGTTCTTAAAGAGAGTAATTTTAAGATAACTATTAGAAACTTGGCCATTAGAAATCAGAAATCAGAAATCAGAAATTATTTTGTGTTATATTTAAGAGCATTATGACCAAAAAAACTTTGATCATTGTCGAGAGCCCGACTAAATCGCGGACATTGGCCCGCTTTTTGGGCGATGGGTATGAGCTGATGGCGACCATGGGCCATTTGCGCAATTTACCCAAAACTAAGTTGGGAGTGGATGTCAAGGGTAATTTCAAGCCCCAGTATGTTTTGATCGAGTCCAAGAAAGCGGTGATTGATCAACTGAAAAAAGCTAGTCGGGTGGCCAAACAGATCTTTTTGGCGACTGACCCGGATCGGGAGGGTGAAGCGATTGCCTGGCACACGGTCAAGATATTAGGAGATACCGCGGCACCGATACACCGCATTAGTTTCCATGAAATTACCAGACAGGCAATTGAAGAGGCCCTGAAGCACTTGGGTAAGATTGACATGCACTTAGTTGATGCCCAGCAGGCGCGTCGGGTTTTGGACCGGTTGGTTGGTTATCAGTTATCACCCTTGCTATGGCGTAAGGTGCGGCTTGGTTTGTCCGCCGGCCGGGTGCAATCAGTGGCCCTGCGCTTGGTCGTCGAGCGGGAGCAGGAGATTGGCAAGTTTAAATCCGAGGAATATTGGGAGCTTTGGGCCGAGTTGAAGGGGCAACCCGAGCCAACTTTTCTGGCCAAGCTGGTCAAAATCGAGCAAAAAACTGCCGCGGTCAAAAACCAAACGACGGCCCAAAAGATCGTCGGGGAGTTGCAAAAAGCGGCTTGGCAGGTCGCCAAAATTGATCGCAAAGAGGTTCACCGTGCTTCTCACCCGCCGTTTACAACTTCGACCATGCAGCAGCGAGCGGCCCAAAAGCTTTATTTTTCCAGCCGCAAAACCATGCAAGTTGCCCAGCAGCTTTACGAGCAAGGGCTGATTACTTACCACCGAACCGACTCATTTTCCCTGGCCAGCCAGGCTGTGGTCCAGATCAGGCGGTATATTAATAGTGTCTATGGGGCAAATTATCTGCCGCTTGAACCGCGTGTTTTTAAAACCAGGTCTAAGGTGGCCGCCCAGGAGGCTCATGAAGCCATCCGCCCGACCCGGCTAAAAATGCCCCAAGAGAAATTGCACCGGGACGAAATGCGGCTTTATAAGCTGATTTTTAATCGGACCGTGGCTTCACAAATGGCCGCCGCGGTTTACGACCAGACCAAAATTCATGTTCAGGCTGGTAGCCAATATCGGTTTCTGGCTGAAGGTCGGGTGATCAAGTTTCTCGGGTGGTTGAAAATTTATAGTGACAAAATTGCTCGTGTTAGCCAAGTTAACCAAAAGGCAGAGTTGCCTAAATTGGCAGAGGGGGAGAAGCTTAAATTGGTTAAACTTGATCCCCAGCAAAAGTTTACCCAGCCGCCGGCCCGTTACAATGAAGCCAGTCTGATTAGGGCTTTGGAGCAACGAGGGATCGGCCGGCCGTCGACCTACGCGCCGATTATCTCGACCATTCAGGCCCGCCAATACGTGGAGCGAAAAGAGAGAATTTTTAGCCCGACTAATCTGGGGGTAACGGTCAGCAATTTCTTGGTCAGGTATTTTCCCGAAGTGTTTGACTATGATTTTACGGCCCAATTGGAAGACCAACTGGACGAGGTTGCCCGGGGCGAGCGGCGTTGGCAGCCGGTCATTAAGGAGTTTTATCAGCCGTTTACCAAGCAACTGGCCAAGGTCATGAAAGAGTCCCAGCGGGTCAAAATTCCCGTGGAGAAAACCGACCAAAAATGCCCGCAATGCCAAAAAGGTGACCTGATTGTGAGGGTGGGCCGGTTTGGCAAGTTTTTGGCTTGTTCACGCTTTCCCGAGTGCCGCTATACTAGCAATTTCATCGAAAAAATCGAGGGCATCAAGTGTCCTGACTGCGGTGGCGAGGTGGTTATCAGAAAAACGCGGAGCAAACGCCAGTTTTTCGGCTGCAGCCGTTATCCCCAGTGCCGCTGGGCTTCTTGGCGTGACCCCCGAAAAATGCTTGCTAAAAAGTCGGCGGCAAAAAATAAACTCACCTCGACTTAATTCCAATAGCGGCTTTTGTTTTGGGTATGCTATTATTGACTCCATGGTTGCCAAAATTCATTCCGAAAAACCGCCGGCCAAACTTCATCGCCCCTCTTGGGATGATTATTTTATGAATCTTGCTCAGCATGTAGCGACCAGAAGCACTTGTTTGCGTCACCATGTTGGCGCCGTCTTGATAAGAAACAAGCGAATTTTGGCTACCGGCTACAACGGCGCGCCTTCAGGCATGAAGCATTGTTTGGAAATTGGCTGTATTCGTGATCAACTGAAGATTCCTTCCGGTACCAAGCAGGAGATTTGTCGGGCGATTCACGCCGAACAAAATGCCATCGTCCAATGTGCTGTTTATGGTGTTTCTTCAAATGAGAGCACTTTGTATATTACTCATCAGCCCTGCACCATTTGCGCCAAGATTATTATTAACGCTGGTGTGAAACGAATCGTTTTTCAAAAACCGTATCCCGATGCTTATGCTCAATCTTTGTTAAAAGAAGCCGGAGTAAAGCTTGAGCGATGGTTGAGCAAAGGATAATTTTCGGTTTTGTCGGCTTACCCTTGCCGATAAAGCCCGTGAAGAAGTAAAATTTCTCCCTTGATATTATCTTCTACTTTTGCTAATCTAACTTAAACCTGCCCGGCCGACAGGTTTTTTGATTGGTCAAGTCGCTCTTTTTCAGGGGGATAAGATGAAGATTCTGAGGGATGCGGGGTCTTTTGAGATTCTGACACCAGAGGCAACACTGCGCCAGCAGCTGCTGATCATCGAGCAGGCAGGAAGAACTTGCTACCAGTCGTTTCGTGGTGAGGTCACCCAAAAGTCAGCCGAAAAATTCGTGCGGATGATTTTAAGTAGAAATCCACCGCACGAGAGCGTGATCGAGCATGGCTGGATGACCGTCAGGTTTGCCGAATGTTCTCGTGGGTTCACGCACGAATTGGTACGGCACCGGCTGGCCAGCTTTTCCCAAGAATCGACGCGGTATGTAGATTACGCGCGCCGAGGGGGAAAAGTTGATCTGAAAAGGTTTCAGGTTCAGTTTGTGATGCCGCCACATCGTCGTGACGAACCGGTTCCCCGGGATGATGGCCGGATGATGACCCCAACGCAGATGGTCGAGGAGATGGAGCGATCTTACCGGGCGTTGAGAGCGGTTGGGTGGTCTCCCCAAGACGCACGGCAGTTTCTGCCCATCGGGCAAAAGGCGGAAATCGTCATGTCGGCCAACTTTAGGGAGTGGCGTCATATCTTTCGGATGAGGACGGCTAAGGACGCCCACTGGGAGATACGACGGGTCATGGGC
>PFEM01000019.1:0-748 GCA_002793635.1 Candidatus Shapirobacteria bacterium CG10_big_fil_rev_8_21_14_0_10_48_15 | reverse complement strand
AACAAAACTGGCCATTTTGTTGTCATGCAAGATTTTTTAGAATAAAAATAAATGTCAGAGCAAGGAAAATTTATTGTTTTGTATGGCGCTAATAATTTGGGCAAATCTACCCAGGTAAGATTTTTAGTGCAACGGCTCGAGCAAGAGGGGGTGCCGGCCAAGCTTCTTAAATATCCCATTTACGACTTGGAGCCGACCGGGCCGCAAATCAACGCTGTTTTACGAAAAGGTGTAGCCATGACTGATGAAGGGTTGCAAGACCTTTTTGCCCGGAACCGTCGCGATTTTGAGCCAATTTTGAAAGAAGTTTTAGGGCGGGGAATTTGGGTGGTAGCGGAGGATTATACCGGTACGGGTGTCAGTTGGGGGGTAACGCATAATATTCCGTTAGCAACAATGGAAGAAATAAACAAAGGCTTACTCAAAGAGGATTTGGCCATTTTGTTAGATGGCGAGCGGTTTAGCGCTGGAATTGAAAGGGAGCATCGTCATGAGGCTGGATCAGATTGGGAAAAGGCTAGGCAAGTTCATTTGGAGTTGGCCAGCCGGTACGGTTGGGAAGTGGTCAACGCTAACCAGACAATGGAGAGAGTGTCTGGGGCGATTTGGGAAATTGTTCGGAAGCAAGTGCTATAATTAGCTTCATGACCGACCAGATTTTTAACCTCATTGCCAAGGAGGAAAAGCGCCAACAGGAAACGTTGACACTCATTCCCTCGGAAAACTATGCCGCCGCTGCGGTACGGCA
>PFEM01000017.1:11526-20536 GCA_002793635.1 Candidatus Shapirobacteria bacterium CG10_big_fil_rev_8_21_14_0_10_48_15 | reverse complement strand
GCCAGGACTCTGATTTGACCAAGGGCAATATCAAACAGTTGTTTTGAACCAGTGATTAAGGCAAAGCCGCCGGCAATTAAGCCAAAAAGGGGCGGGTGTTCCAAATAGGGAGTCACCAACCTTACCAAGGCACCCTGAAAATTTTTAATCTGAAAATTTTTATATTGTGGATGAGGAGACCAGGAGGTGGGGATGCCGGTTTGCCACAGACTCATGCCCTGCCAAGTCCAGGCAAATTCGTCAAAGGTAGCGCCATGGCGCGGGCACTGATCGTAGTGGTGAAAGCGGAGCAAAAAGCCTAAAAAAATAATCCCTACCAGCAGAAAACTTTTCAGTTTTACCATTCTTTGATTATAATACCAGACAGATGATGAACCACAAGAGATATCCGACGGTTTCGGTGCTGATACCGACGCTAAACGCGGCCCGGGTTTTGGAGCAATGTTTGGTTTCCGTCAGGCAACAAGCTTATCCTCCAAGCCGTTTGGAGATCATTATTGCCGATGGGGGTTCAACCGATGGCACTTTAAGGCTGGCTAAAAAATATCAGACCAAAGTTTTTAAAAATCCCTATAAAACCGGTGAAGCCGGTAAGGCGATAGCTCTTTCTCGAGCCAAGGGAGAGATTGTCGCCTTAATTGACTCTGACAATGTTTTGCCAACCAAAAACTGGTTGGCAAAAATGGTTCAACCTTTTGCAGATGCCGAGGTGGTTGGCAGTGAGCCTTGGGCTTATACTTATCGTCGTCGGGACGGCTTTATTGATCGTTATTGCGCCCTGACGGGCGTTGGCGACCCCTTGTGTTTATTTTTGGGCAATTATGACCGGCAGAGCCTCTTAACCGGCAAATGGACGGGTCTACCCATGCGGCAAGAAGATAAAAAAACTTGGCTTAAAGTGACTCTCGAAAAAGGCCGGGTGCCCACAATCGGCGCTAACGGAACTATGCTTCGCCGCCGTTTTTTACAGGCAGGCAGCTTTGCCAAAAATTATTTAGTCGATATTGATATTTTAGCCAAGGCCATCAATCAGAAGCCGTTAAAGTTTGCCAAGGTAAAAATAGGGATCGTTCACCTTTACTGCGGCCGAAACATTAACAATTTTATCCGCAAACAAAAACGGAGAGTAAAAGATTATTATTACTATCAGGCAATTGGGGTGCGCCAGTATCCCTGGCAGCAGCAGGATTTTGGCGGGATTATTAAATTTGGGTTGTTTTGTTTAACTGTCGTTCCGCTGTTTTATCAAGTGGCAAAAGGCTTTCTAAAGAAAGCTGACTCGGCTTGGTTTTTCCACCCCCTGGCTTGTTGGCTAACTTTGGTAATTTATGCCACAGGAACTATTAAGGGCAAGATTTTTAAGCGCCAGCAGATGGACCGGAGCCGATGGAAGCAATAGGTAAGCGTGTTTGGCTGTCTTTAATTTTGGCCGCAGCTTTTTTATTAATCGGAGTTGCCACGTTAGATGATTACGGCGTTAATTGGGACGAGCCAGTTCACTTTATGCGCGGTCAAGCTTACTGGCGGCTGTTGACTACTGGTAAAAGAAATTACAATGATTTGCCCAAGCTGGCGTTTCATTTTCCCAAAAATGACCGTTATTCGACCGAAGTGGCTCCTGATTTTAAGGATGATACCTTTTTTCGAAGAAGCTACTACCAAAGTGATGTTTGGAATGGTGCGTGGTTTTTAGCCAACGATTCGCCTCACCCGCCGCTGAATGATATCTTGGCTGCCGCCACTAATTGGTTTTTTTATCAAAAACTGGGGGTTTTGGGAGACGTTGAGGCTTATCATTTGTTTGAAGTTTTTTGTGGAGCTATCATGGTTTTTTTAGTGACTTTTTGGGTGGCTGCTCAAGCCGGTTTAGTCGCTGGCCTGGTGGCTGGTTTGGCCCTTTTTGCTTACCCACTTTTTTTAGGTGAAACCAGGTTTAACATTAAGGATCCGGTTGAGGCTTGTTTTTTCAGCTTCACTATTTTTAGTTTTTGGCTGGCAGTTAAAAAAAGTTCGCCGCAATGGCTGGCGCTAACGGCCATTTTTGCGGGAATGGCCTTAGCTACTAAGCCCAACATTGCTTTTGTGCCTTTAGTTTTGTTGCCCTGGTTTGTTACTTGCCGCCCGTGGCCAAAATTAACCAAAAAATTTTATTTGGCAATGCTGTTGATGCCCGTGATCGTGGGGGTGATTTTTTTTGTTTCCTGGCCCTATCTTTGGCAAGACCCGCTGGCTACTTTGGCCGAGACATGGGGTTATTATCGTCACATTGGCACGGCTCAGCAATATCAGCCAGCGCGATTTTACTGGCATGGTTTTAATACTTATCCCTTACAAACGATTTTCCTCACCACGCCTTTGCTGACTTTACTTTTGGCTGTGATAGGAGTATTCGCCGCTTTTTCCAATTGGAAAAAAGATCAGTCAAAAACAGCTTTTTTATGGTTGCTCTGGTTATTGGTGCCTGTCGGTCGGGTGACGGTTCCTGGCACCGCCATTTATGGTGGCGTCCGCCAAATTATGGAATATCTGCCGGCCTTGGCTTTATTGGCAGGATTGGGAGCGCATTTTTTAAGCCGTCAAGCTAAAATCCGTCGCGGTTGGTTGTGGGTGCTCATGCTGGCAGCTTTTGCCCCGATTACACTGAAGTTAATCAACCTTCACCCCAGTGAAAGCCTTTATTTTAATGAATTAGCCGGTGGTTTGAGGGGTGCGGCCGCACAAGATTTTCCCGATTGGGGCTTAAGCTTGGGAAATGAATATCGCCAGGGAGTTAACTGGCTTAATGAAAATGCGGCCTCGGGAGCTGATCTCAATCTCGCCCGCGGTTTGTTGTCCAACTTACCACGAATTTGGATTCGTCCAGACATTAATTTTGGCGATCACTATTTTAGTGGTGAGGCAAAAAAGGGGGAGTACGTGATGGGTTTAATTTATCAAGGTTGGGACGGTTGGATTCCCGAAAAGGCGGCCTATTTAAAAACGTTACCGTCAGTGTTTGAATATCAAGTCGATGGCGTTACGGTTTTAAAAATATGGCATAATAAGGAACCAAATGGCTAAAAAAGTTAAATCACCCCAAGGCATTTCGGTCATTTTGCCGGCCTACAATGAAGAAAAAAATATTCAGCAAATGGTATGTGATTGTCTGGCTTATTTGCGTAAGTTAGGAGATGATTATGAAGTGATTGTGGTGAATGATGGTTCTCAGGACAAAACTTTGGCGTTGGCCAAAAAAATTGCTCAGCGCAGCTCGCATGTTAACGTGGTGAATCATGCTCAAAATTTAGGTTATGGCCAAGCCCTTAAAAATGGTTTTCAAGCTGCCCGGTATGATTACGTGTTTTTCACCGACGCCGACCGGCAGTTTCGGCTCAACGCTCTGGACGTGATGTTCCCGATTGCCAAAACTCAAGTAGTGGATTTGGTCATTGGCTATCGGCTGAAACGTCAGGATAAATTTTTGCGCAAGCTCCTTTCGTGGGGTTACAATATTTTGGCTGATTTGCTTTTTGATTTAAATGTTAAAGATATCGACTGCGCGTTTAAGCTTTTTCGTAAGGATATTTTTAAAAAAATTAAAATCGAGTCCACTAGCTTTTTTTTCAACACGGAAATTTTGGCCAAGGCACGCTTTTTTAAATTTAATATTATTGAAGTCGGCGTGCCGCATTTTCCCCGCACGGCCGGTAAGTCAACGGTTCGTTTTAAACACATTCCTTTAACTATCAAAGAGTTACTACGAATTCGAAAAAGTATGAATAAACTAAGAAGCAAACGCGTCCGATGAAAATTCTCTTGGCTAAACCGGTTACTCCTGGCAAGCTTGTTTTAAATTGTATCCCGCCGTTGGGTTTGGGCTATTTAGTGACAGCCTTGCGCCAGGATGGTTTCAATCAAGTTCAGATCCTTGATTCAGTTAAAGACCAGCTAGATTATTCAGGCTTTACTAAGGTTGTTAAAAAATTTAAACCGGACGTGATCGGTTTTCAAATTTTTTCCCAAGATTTACCCTCACTTCAAAAAAGCCTGGCAATTATTAAAAAAATTAATTCCAAGGCGGTCACTGTTGCAGGAGGGCCGCACCCTTCCGGTTTGCCCGAAAAATCCCTGCAATCTTTCCCTCAATTAGATTTTGTATTTTGTGGTGAAGCGGAAGTCGGTTTTCCAATTTTGCTGCGAGCTCTAAAATCTAAGCGGGGGTTTGGGAAGGTTCCTGGCTTAGGCTGGCGGGACAGAGCCGGCAGGGTTCATCTTAACCAGCAAGTCTTTGCGGCCGATCTTGATAAATTGGGTTTTCCTGCCTGGGATTTGCTTCGCCCTCAAGATTATCCCGATGCGCCCCAGGGTATTATTTTCAAAAATTCACCCGTGGCGCCGATTATGGCGACACGCGGCTGCCCTTTTTCTTGCACTTTTTGCGCGGGATGGACAATATCCGGTAAAAAGATCCGGCGCCGCAGTGTTGGCAATGTTTTGGCAGAGATTGAACTGCTTTACCGGCAATATGGCGTCAGAGAGATTCACATCTTGGATGATAATTTCACCCTAAACCGGAATTATTTAAAGGACTTTTGCCACCAGCTTTTAAAAAAAGATTTTCAAATTAGTTGGTGCTGCCCCAATGGGGTGAGGTTAGACACTTTGGATAAGGAAACTTTGCAACTGATGAAAAAGGCAGGTTGCTATTACGTTTCGGTCGGCATTGAATCCGGATCAGACCGGATTTTGCGGCTGATGAAGAAAGCGGTCACCACCGCCAAGATCAAAAAAATGGTCAATATGGTGGTGTCTGCCGGTATGCCGATTAACGGCTTTTTCATTCTTGGCTTTCCGGGAGAAACGAAGCAGGAGATTTTAAAAACAATTAAATTTGCCAAAAGCCTGGAGTTAACGCGAGCCGCCTTTTATAACTATCTGCCTTTACCGCGGACCGAGGCCTATCGTCGGCTTATAGACAGTGGTGAACTGAAGGAAGATGACATTGACTGGGCGCATATTTTTCAGGCAGACGTCCCTTACGCGCCCCCTTCCATCAGCCGTGAAGGCCTCAAAAATCTTCAGCGCCGCGCCCATTTAGAGTTTTACCTACGACCGAAAATCATCTGGCGGTTGTTGAAAGAAATTCGTTCCTGGCAGCAGCTTCGTTACATTTTTAAAAGGACCAAAGCATATCTCGGAGGATGAAAACAGCTAATCTGGCTAATGAGATTTACCGTTATTCTCAGTATTCGACTTCGCCAAGCTGGGCACAGTGGTATGCCAAAGTTTTGCCTTTTAAAGCTGCCAGGACGATCAAAATTTTAAAGAAATATAAAAATGAGCAGTCATTGCTGCTGGATGTAGGCTGTTCTGCAGGTCTGACCTTGGCATATTTGGCAAAAAAATATACCAGAATAATTGGTTATGATATTGATCGAAGGGCGTTGGAAGCGGCTAAAAATCGTTTTCAAAAAATGGGTTTAAAAGCAAGGTTTATTTTAGGTGATGGCCAAAAAATTGCCCTCAAAAATAATAGTGTGGATATAGTAACCTGCCTTGAGGTTTTTGAACACATGCAAAACCCGGAAATGATTTTAGCTGAGATTCGCAGAACATTAAAGCCTGATGGCATTTTGCATATTACCACAGCAAATCGGCTTTGGCCTTTCGAACCGCATTTTCATTTGCCGTTTTTAAGCTTTTTGCCACCCAAAGTGGCTGATTTATACGTCAGGATAACGAAAAAAGGGCGTGGCTATGAAAATATTAAACTGCCCTTGTATCGGGAATTTTATAACACCGTTAGCAAGTTTTTTGTAGTGGAAGATGTCACTTTAGATATAATCAAGTGTTACTGGAAGTATGGAATGGAAAAGGAGAGGGGCAAAAAAATTATTTTAATTGCTTTTTTGCTGCGGTTAATGGAAAAATTAAATATTTCTCCAAAGCTTTTGTTAAACTTTAGCTTGGGCTGGTTATTTATTTGCCGGCCAATAAAAAATGGTTCGAAAAACTAAAAAACTTTATTGTGGTTTAGGCTGGCCAACAATTTTTACGCATATTCGATTTTTTACCGCTCCTTTCGAGAAGCTTGAAAAGTTGGTTCCAAAAAAAGGCTGCATTATTGACTTGGGTTGTGGCTACGGCATTTTTAGTAATTTTTTGGGCTTGACTGGGTCAAAAAGAAAGATTTTGGGGATTGAATTTGACGAAAAAAAAATCCGCGTCGCCAACCGGGGTGTGGCCAATGTTAAATTTTTTCGCGATGATATTACGAAAATTAAATTGGTTCCAGCGGACACAATTTTGCTCATTCACGTTTTACATCACTTGAATTCTTTGGCGGATCAAGAAAAATTGCTGAAGGCTTGCCGACAGAAGTTGAAAAAAAGTGGTCAATTAATTATTGCCGAGGTCGACCGAAAACCGGTGGGAAAATATTGGCTGGGGTGGTTAGTTGACCATCTTTTGTATCCCAGGGACCGGATTTTTTATCGTTTTCCCGCCGAGTTTAAAAAATTATTTGCGAGTTTAGGCTTTAAGGTGAAGCTGATTCGGGCTAGTCAAGGCAAGCCTTTTGCGCACGTTATTTATCTTTTGTCCAAGCGTTGATGAAAAAGTTATTAAAACAAAATATTTTGTTGGTGGTGATTCTTCTGGTCGCTTTGTTATTGCGGCTTGTTGGCGTTAATCCCGGCTATCCGCCGATTCATCCTGATGAGGCAATGAGCTATTCCTCGGCTGTCGACATGATTATCAACGGCGATTTAAACCCGCGTCGCTTTGACTACCCGGCTGGTGTACCGTTGCTGCACATGTTGATCTACCGAATTTTTTTTCTGCCGTTAGCGCTCATGAAGGTTTTTTTCCCGCATCCAAAAGTTTTTTGGACGGCCCTAAAAATCGGCTCCCGTTTTTTGGCAGAGTTTCAACAACCGATCTTTGGTTGGCGCCAGAATGAGGCCCTCTACTGGTCGCGATATCTGAACGCTTTGTTGGGGACGGGAACAGTGTGGCTAACTTATTTGTTGGGGAAAAAGTTATTTAGCCGAATTGCTGGCTTGCTGGCGGCTTTTTTCTTGGCTGTCAATTACCGTCATGTTTTGTCCAGCCACTTTGCCTTATCTGATGCTCCCAACGCTTTTTTTGCGGTGTTGGCAGTTTATACCGCCGGTTTGATCTTAGAGAAAGCGACTTGGCGGCGTTATCTGACTGCCGGTATTTGTGCTGGTTTGTTCTTTTCCATGAAGTATCAGAGCTTTAGTTTTTTGCCGCTTTTTCTGGCCCATTTAGTGGCGTCGCTGCGTCAAAAGTCATTTAAAGCCCTTTTCCGGCCGGCGGCAATTGCAGCCGCCGTTTTAGTGGCGGCGGTTTTTGCTTTGCTTAATCCTTATTTTTTAATGAACTTTCAGGAGGCCTTCGTGACGGTTACCAAATACGTGGCGGTCCGCTATGGTTTTGGGATTAAGAAGCTTTATTTCTACCCGCTTTTTTATCTTTATCATTGGGGAATTGGTTCGCTGGTGACCGTGGTCATCTTGTTGGGAGTAATCTTGAGCTTGTTGCGGAAGCTTTGGCAAGCGTTGTTTTTATTGTCTTTTGTGGTACCCTTCTTTTTTGTTTTTGTTTATTATTCCTTGGGCGGTGGTTATGTTCGCAATTTTGTGACGGTGATGCCCTTTTTGATGATTTTTGCCGGCTTTGGTTTGAGCCTGTTTTATCAAAAAATCCGATCAAAACTTTTAATTTTTGTTTTGGCCGTAATTATTAATTTTGATCCGATAAAAAATTGTTTAATCTTAGACAGGGCCTATTCGCAGCCTTATAACTGGTCGGCCTTTCAGCAATATTTGGACCAAAACCTGCCTGACCAAGTTCAGCTGCGGGCAATGGCGCTTTATTTGCCTGGCCAGGCAGAATTAGAAAAAAAAGCCAATTTTGTGGATTGGGATATTTATCGTTACAATAGCCTAGCCGAATTTCGCGAAGAAGGCGATGATTTTTTTGCCTTTAATGCCACCCGTTACTACTCCTGGCTTTATTGGTGGTTCAATCTGCCGCCAAGATATTTGTTGCAGCAGCCAAGCGGACTACCGGTTGAGTTTTTGAAAAACAGCTATCAAGGCTTAGTAATTAAAGAATTTCTGGATCATGCCGTCGCCGAAGTTTACAAACCGTGGCAGGCGGCGGACGAGATCAATTACTTATTGGTTAAGGTTCCGGAGCTGACTGAGTTAGCCGAGCTGACTGAGTTAGCCAAGCTGAACTTTGAGACTTGGCGGGTAAAGGGGCAATATGGCCAGTCTGGTGAAGGATTTGAGCAGGATGACGATGTCTTATTGATCAAAGGCAGCCGCGGCGGTCATGCCACTTTACGTTGGGTCTCGCCGCCCATTGAAATCAGCCCCGGAAAAGTTTATCAAGTTACTGCCCAGCTAAAAAATTCCGTTGATTTGCCTCAGGAAAAGCGAGACGGCTTTTTGCGGCTTGATTTTTACGAGGATATAGTAAGCGCTCAGTCAGAATCGATTGGCTCTAAGGTGGCCCTCTCGAGCCGAAGTTGGGGAGAAGCCGATTGGCAGGCAAAATATGTTACCACTGTCGCTCCGGCTGATGCCCGTTTTTTAACCATCAGTTTTCAGCGCAGCAATTTAGCCCTGCCTTTTGGAGTCGCTCTTAAGCAAGCAGCTTTATTTGAATCGAGCCAAAGAGTAACGGAGCCGTTCCCGGAATTACCTTACATTACGCCGAAGATTCCTGATAATGTTTTGTTTCCCAATAGCGTCTTGTGATGAAAAATGTTATTTTAGTCACCCACGCGACGGAAGTTTTTGGCCCCCCAGGAGCTTTAAAAGATTATTTAAAAGCAAAAGTCAAAGTCTTAATTTATATTTTTCACCCCTTGGATGAGACTGTTAAACTGGCTTCAACTGCTCAGGTTTTTCAAAATGGAAAGCTAATTAACCAAAAGCGTCTGCCAAAATTTTTTCAGCGATTTAGTTATTTGGGCCATTTTTTGGGAACCATCTAT
>PFEM01000017.1:2929-11484 GCA_002793635.1 Candidatus Shapirobacteria bacterium CG10_big_fil_rev_8_21_14_0_10_48_15 | reverse complement strand
CCAATAATTTTAATTGCCTGGCGGGAATAGTACTTAAGCGATTGATAAAAATTAAAAAAGTTGTTTTTTATACGGTTGATTACTCCCCGGTGAGGTTTAAGCAGGGTGCTTTGGATTGGCTTTATCGTCAAATTGACCGTTTGGCTTTGCAGGGAGCTGATTTTGTTTGGAGTAATAACCGGCGTGTGGCCGCCCTGCGGCGGCGGCAGGGCTTGCCGGCGAGGAAGAGCCTCTTAGTTCCCAATGGGGTTACTTTAAAATCGATCCCCCAAGTTAAACGCCAAAAAAACCCGGCCATAGTCAAGCTGGTTTTTCAGGGACATTTAACCAAGGTCAAGGGTGCCTGGGAAGTTATTGAAGCGTTAGCAAGGGTTAACCAACGGCATCATTGTTGGCAGCTGACCATTATCGGTTCGGGCCCGTTTGAAAGTGACTTGCGGCGTTTGGCTGCCCGTAAGCACTTAACTCAGAAAATTAATTTTTTGGGTCACTTGCCCAATCAAACTGTTTTGGAAAAAATGGTAAAATACGATGTGGGAATCGCCCTTTACAACGAGGCAGAAAGTTATACACGTTATTGTGACCCGGTGAAAGTTAAAGAATATTTAGCAGGGGGTTTGGCAGTGTTAATGACGGACGTTCCTTATGTGGCACAGCTGATTAGGCGACAAAATTTGGGGTTAGTCATTAAGCCTGGAGACGCGGCAGCCCTGCGACAAGCGTTCGCCAAATTGCTGACATGCCCCAAAAACTTGGCGGTTTGGCAGCGAAATGCCCGAGAGACAGCGCCGGCTTTTGACTGGACGGTAATTTTTGATCAGGCTTTTATTAAAATGAAGCCAAAGCACAAATTATGAAAATTCATTTTTTAATTCCGCCTGCTGACTCAAATGGTCAGAAGGTTTTTGACCGGATTTTCGGTTGCAATTATGGGTTTTTTACCCATCACAATGTTTTATTCCTTTCGGCTGCGACGCTGTTGCAGCAGCAGGGCTATGAAGTCGTGGTCAGCGATTGTTTTGTAGAAAAAATCTCTTTAGATCAAGCTTTGGCGAGGGGCGGCGATATTTTTGTTTTTTATTCTGTTTTTTTAAGCCGCGCTTTAGATCTTAAGGCGGCCGCTCAGATTAGAAGCAGGCGAAGAAATGTGCCGGTGATTTTTTTAGGTTCGGATCCTAATTACTATTCAGATAAGTATTTGACCAGAAAAAATTATTTTTTGGTTAGGGCTGAACCGGAATACTCTCTTTTGGAACTGGTCCAGAAATTATCAAAAAAGGCGCGGGATTTTTCTTCCGTCAAAGGGATTAGCTGGGTGAAGAATAACCAGGTTGTTCATAACCCCTCAAGAAGTTTTATTGATCATTTAAATCAGCTGCCGATTCCCAACCGGTTGCTTTACCGCAAGCCCCTTGCTTATCCTAACGCTCGTTTTGGCCAGTTTCCTTCGACTACCGCACTTTTTTCGCGCGGTTGTGCTTATCGTTGCTACTATTGTTTTCCCAACACCTTAAGTTATACGCGGGAGCTGGATTATAAGCGGCGGCACCGTTGTAAACCCCCTGTCAGAGTCCGTTCGGCTGCTAAAGTGATCGCAGAAATGAAGCTGATTGCGAGTCAGGGTTTCCGGTCGGTTTCAATTTTAGACGATCAGTTTTTGTGGGACAGAAAAAGAACCGACCAAATCTTGGCCGGCATCAAGGACTTGGGTTTAGAAATTTCTATTTTAGCCAGGTGTGACCGCATTACAGATTTTAAATTGGCCAAGGCCATGCGTCGGGCGGGCATTAAACACATTGCTTTTGGGGTGGAGTCGTTTGACCAGCCAATTTTGGATTATATCAAGAAGGATTTAGACGTCAAAACGATTGAAAAAGGCATCAGCTTTTGCCAAAAAGCCGGTATCGAACCGGAAGTCAATATTTTAATTGGCAGTTGCCCCTTGGAAACCAAAAAAACGATTCGGGAAACCCTTAGCCGGGTAGCGGCGTTAAAGATTAATATTGTTCATATTAATGTTTGCACCCCTTTTCCCGGTACAGAATTCGCCAGGATTGCTAAAGCCAAAGGTTGGATGACGGTTCCAGAATATGTCCCCATTGATTCTTCGGCCCAAAGTTTGATTGCTTACCCTCACCTTTCTGATAAGCAGTTAGTGAGGGCGGTTAAAGGGTTCGTGCTGAAACATTATTTTAATCCGGTTTATCTTTTTAAGAGGATCAGGGAGTTGCGTTCGGCACGCGATTTGCTGGCAAAAATCAAGGCAGGGCTTAATGAGTTCAATCTGTTATTGATAGGTAAATAGCGAAGTGATGAAAAAGCAACCCTTTATTTCCGTTATTATTCCGACGTTGAACAGAAAGCAGGTGCTGGCAGAGGCCCTTTTGTCTTTCAATAAAGTTGCTTACCCTCGTGATCGTTTAGAGTTAGTGCTGGTTTCTGATGGGTCTACCGATGGGACCGATAAGATGGTGACCACGATCAAAAAAAAGTTAAATTATCACTTTGTTTTTGTCAAAAAAGCCCGCGGAGGCATTTCGGCCGCCAAAAACGCGGCTATTAAAAAATCTCGCGGCCAGATTATTGTTTCTACGGATGATGACTGCCTTTTTGAGTCGAAATGGCTCCAGAAGTTGACGGCTCCCTTTGCTGATCCCCGAATAGGCTCGGTTGGAGGTCCGGATCGGGCGATCAAAAAAGAAAGTATTTTGGCCAAAAGCATTGATTTTGCCTTTTCCAGCTTTATTGGTTCAGGGGGGATTCACGGCCGCTTTTTAAAAGTGAAGTTAGGCAACTTCTATCCGGTGGGGTGCAACATGGCCTTTCGTCGCAGCTTGGTTAAAAAGATTGGTTATTTTGATGAAAGCCTGGCTCCGGGTGAAGAAACGGACTTCAATCATCGGATTGAAAAAGCCGGTTTTAAAATAGTTTTGGTTCGCGAAGCCTTTGTTTGGCACCGGCCGCGCAATAGCATTAAAAGGTTTATCCCTTTTGCTTTTAAAAGAGGGATGGCCAGGGTGGAAATTGTCCGGCGGCATCGCCAGTACGCGGAATTAATTTATTTTCTGCCGGCAATCATGATTTTGGTGGCGGCGTGCCTGCTGCTGCTGGGATTCTTTTTTTCCATTTTTTGGAAGCTTTTTGTCGGGTTATTAATGATTTATCTTTTGCTTATTTTTTCAGCTGGTTTCTCCTCCGCTTTGACTTATCGTCATCCGCTTTATTTTTTTTCAGTACCTTTTTTAATTTTTCTTCAGCATGCTCTTCATGGTAGCGGTTTTTTGTTTGCGTTTATTAAGCTGATTGAAAAAAAATAATTAAAATGGCTGGCCAAATTATTGTTGAAGAGAAACGGCATGCCGGTCTGATTGCCAAAAAAGTGCAGGGCAGCCTTTTAGATTTGCAAGACTTTTTAAAAATTTACAAGCAGATGGGGATTAAACCGGTTAAGGGCCGGCCGGTTAATTTGTTAGAAGTTGGTTGCGGCCGGGGTATTCACAGCGTTAATTTTGCCCAAATGGGCTTTACGGTAACGGGAATAGACCTTTCCCGGTCAGCGATTAAGCAGGCAAAAGCAAGGGCGGTTGCTGATCAGGTTAAAATCAATTTTATCGTTCGGGATGCCACCCGAACAGGTTTAGCCGGGGCCAGCTTTGATTTGATAGTGGCCATTGATTTTCTTCATCATTTTTACTATTCGTCTTTGCAAAGGCCCCTTGATGAGATTAAGCGGCTTTTAAAAAAAAACGGCACGTTAATTTTATTTGAACCGAATAATCTTCATCCCTATACTTTTTTAAGTTTTTGCCTCCCTCATTTTTTGCAGCAGAATCATTTTTTGAGCAAGATAAAATATTTTGGCCAAGTGGTTACGGTTAACGAGCGCGCTTTAAATCCTTTTAACTTATTAAAATCGCTGCAGCCTGATTTTCAGTTAGTGGCTTTAAAGTTTGTTCCCTACACTAACTTTTTAGCCTCAAGAAGCCCTCTGGGGTGGCCCATGCTGAAATGTCTTCGCCAAGCGGCGGATCGGGTCGGGGCCGTTTTCCCTCCTCCGTATCGCCATGATCATTTTTTAATGAGGCTGAAAAAAATTGGCTAAAAAAATGCAAGACTGGCCGACCGTTTCCATTGTGACTCCCACCTATAATGAAGCGAAAAATATTGGCCGGTGCTTGGACGCCATTTTTAGTCAAGATTATCCCCGCAACAAAATTGAGGTCTGGGTGGTTGATAATTATTCCACTGATCAAACAGTCGCGCTGGCCAAAAAATATCCGGTGAAGATAATTTATAACCGTGTTCGGGACGCCCAGTTGAGCAAAATGCTGGCTTTTAAGAAAGCCAGGGGGGATTTGTTTTGCTATATTGACGCTGATTATAAGCTCCGCGGCCGTGATTGGCTAAAAAAAATGGCCTTCCCTTTAGCAGATGATGTTCAAATTACCGGTTCGTTCACACGTTATTTGGTGGCAAAAAAAGATCATTCACTAAGCCGCTTTTTAAGTTACGACCTGTTTCAGCGTGATCCGATTTTTAAATTTTTTTCTATCGAAATTGAAAAAATTATTACGGAAAAAAGAAAAGGCTATTCAGTTTGCGATTTTCAGTCTGGCAGGATTCCGCCGGTGGGCATTTGCCTCTTCCGTCGTCGGCTCGCTTTAAAAACAGCGATTGCGAAAAAAAATAAGCTGATGGAATTGGATAATTTAGAAATTTTCGCCAAAGCGGGTTACCACCGGTTCGCTTTTGTGCCGCAGGCAGGTTACTACCACCGTCATGTTGCCAGCCTGCGGCAACTGGTCAAAAAAAGAATGCGCAACATTGAGAGAAATTATTTTTATGACTATGGAGTGCGTGAGTATACTTGGGTCAATTTTTCCCGTCCCCGAGACTTACTCAAGATTATTTTTTGGGTGATTTACGCTAATTTATTTTTCCCGGCTTTAGTTAAAGCGCTAGGCAACGTTTGGCGGCAGTGCGACTGGGCTTGTTTATGGGAGCCGGTGGTCGCTTTGGTCGTCACGGATGTCACCATTTATGAATTTCTGGTTTTATTCTTGGGGATTAAAAAAGTGGCGCCTTGCCGGTTAAAAACGGTAAAGCGAAAAACGGTTCGATGACAAAGCAGAAAAATCCCAAAGTCTCAGTGGTTATCCCCAGTTGGAACCGCCGCCGGGATTTACAAAAGTGTTTAAATTCGTTGGCGCGTTTACGCTTCCCCAGCAAGGAAGTGATTGTGGTGGATAACGGGAGTACCGACGGCACACAAAAAATGTTAGCCGATAGTTACCCGGCAGTGAGGGTTATTGCCAACGAGCGCAACTTAGGGGCCGCTCAGGCCAGAAACCAGGCTATTGCGGCAAGCCTGGGAGAACTGATTTGGTTTTTGGACAGCGATACGGAGATTGTTGGCTCACAAACACTGGCGGCAATGATCAAAATTTTGCAGACTTATCCGGCAGTGGCGGCAGTGGGCGGCGAGTTGCTGGTCAAAAACAGCGTCAAAAAAATCAAAGTTCATCAGCCGCTGCTTTTTGGCCGGGGAGTGGTGACTTTTTTGAAACCAAGTGAGGGGCAAATGATCAGTTGCCGGTTTTTAAGTACGGCTAATTTTTTGATTAGGAAGAAGCTGCTTGTAGCGGTGGGAGGGTTTGACCCGCATTATTTTTATTTGGGAGAAGACGCTGATTTATGCTTAAAGCTTAATAAACTGGGGTATACTAACCTTATCGATAGAAGTACCGTGGTTATTCATCATGTTTCCCGGCATCAGAGAAGGAGCAACCTTTTTCTTCAGGAAAAAAATAGAATTAGGCGGGTTTTGCTGCATGTGAACATCTTGGCTATTCCTCTTTTTCCCTTGTTGGATTTTGGGGCGCTTTTGCTGTCGCTTCTCCGGCAGTATCAGCAGCTGAAAGGCCGCGCCCTTAGCGATTTAGCCTCAGTTAATGTCAAATTCGGCCGGCCGGCCGGGAGGCGTGTCAATTCTATCCTGAAGAAACTTTTGCTGATTGCGCCAATTTACGCTGGCAGTGTTATTTACGGCTACCTTTGGAATGGCCTGTTTTTACCGCAAACGTTCTACTTGCGTTTCAGCAAGCCTAATTATTTAAAATGAAGCTTTTACCCTACACCCGCGCTACCGAAAGGCAATACGCTTCTTTCCTCCGCCTGCCCGAAGTGGCGCAAAAATTGCTTTTGGCATCGCTCTGCCGTGTTAATCATTTCCGAATCGACAGGTTAAAAACGCCGATTATTCTAACCTTTTTTGTGACCAACCGTTGTAACGCCAGATGCAAGCACTGCTTTTATTGGCAAGATTTGCAGGCTAATAACGCTAGCGAATTGACCCTTGGAGAAATCAAAAAAATCATTGCTTCATTAAAGCATCGCTTGTCGACAGTGCTACTGACGGGCGGCGAACCCTTTTTGCGGCAGGACCTGGCCTCGATCTGCCGGGCTTTTTATGACCTGAACCAAACTAAAAAAATCAATATTCCCACCAATGGGCTTGAGCCGCAATTAATTGATCAAACGGCTCAAAAAATTACCCGTTGCAAGGGGCTGTTTCTTAACGTGGTGGTTTCGTTGGATGGTTTGGGGAAAAATCATGATTTGATCAGGGGAGTGCCTGGCGCTTTTGAAAAAGTTATCACGACTGTGCGCCGGCTCAAGAAGCTGGAAAAGCAACGACCGAATTTTAAAGTTGGGATCCAAACAGTTGTTTCCAGCCGTAACTATAAGGAAATTGGTCAATTGGCTCATTTTGTGCAAAGCGAGTTTAATATTACTCCGGGATTTCAGTTTATTCGTGGTAGCCATTCGGGGGTATACTCGCTTAATCCGGCTGTCAGCGCCGATTTTAATCCGCCGGACAAAAGTTTTCGCTTGCCGTCTCCAGAGCGCCTTCGGCAGGTGAACCGGCTTATCAACACTCAAATCCAGACTGGCCAAAACCAGCTGTTGGCCAGAATAGATCAAGTCAAGCGAGGCTACCTCTTGCAGATCATGAAACAGAAAAAAAGATTATTTCCCTGTTTGGCTGGCAAAATTGACGGAGTAATTTATCCTTCAGGAGAAGTGGCCCTCTGTGAGTACACGACGTCGTTTGCAAATTTAAAAAATTTTGCCTTTGATTTTGAACGACTGTGGAATTCTCCCGAAGCCAATCAGCGGCGGGCGCAAACCACGCATTGCGCGTGCACTCATCCTTGCAATGTGGTCAACTCCATGCGGTATGACTTGAAAACACTGCTAAAATTAGCATCACCTGATGAAAAAAATCGTTAAACAACCCCTTTTCTTATTGGCCCTGATAGCGGCTGTTGTTGGTTTTACTTATCGAGTTTTGCCGCGAACTTTTTTTCAGCAGGATGAGTGGTCGGCTTTTGGCCAGACCATAGCCCTGTCCGGTTCACTGTGGCAAATGATTTTAGGGCGTGTTTTTTTGCCTACCGGCGGCACGGTCCATTTTGCCCCCCTAACTGCGTTGTTTTCAGTCATCGAATACCTTGTTTTTGACCTCCGTTTCTCCTCCTATGCCGTCACGAGTATGGCGCTCCATGTTGCCAACAGCTTTTTAGTTTTTTGGCTGGCTTGGCTGCTTTTTAAAGATCAAAGCCGGGCTTTTATTGCCGCAATCATTTTTGCCGCTGATAGTTTGGCCCATCAAGCGGTAAGTTGGGTTGCCACGGCCATCAATACCCAGGGGGCCAGCTTATTTGTGCTGCTCTCGCTGATAGGGCTGTTAAAAAAACGGCCTTGGCTGTCGATGGCGGCTTTCGGATTGGCGTTGGGTTTTAAAGAAACCAGTGCCTTTCTGTTTGTTTTCCTGCCCTGTTTATCGCTGGTGGTTTTTAACCGCCGTCAGGACTTTGCTTGGAAGAAAATTTTGCCGCCGTGGTTGCTGCTGGCCCTGTTTTATTTTGCGTTGCGTCTTTGGTTACTGTTTAATACGACAGCTCCCCTGACTGAATCGGCTGATTTAACCCAGCCGTCTCGGCTAACTTACCTGTTTCGCTTAATGCTGTTGCCGATCCGCATTATTCCCCAAAGTTTTATTGCCGCCCGCCAGATCATTGCCTGGTCGCAGGGATTGGTCAGGCGAGTTTACCCTCATTATTTAGTGACCCGCGGGGTGCCCGATCCCTTTGTGGTAGAAAGCATCGCCTTTGATTTAGTGTGCTTTTTGCTACTGCTGCTGTTTTTGCTGGTGGCGTGGCGGTATTTCAAGCAAGCCAAGATTTTTTGGCTGGCAGCAGGCTTGATGGTCCTAAGCGGTTTGCCGTTAATTTTTATTCCCGGTCGGGCTGGCTACGTGTCCATGATTGAGCCCCGGCATCTTTACTTATCATTAATTGGCTCTAGTTTAATTACGGCAATGTTTCTCGCCCGGCTAAAAAGCAAACTGCTGATTATTCCAGTCTTGTTTTTAATTATGTTTTCCCATTATCGGCTTATTCAACGTGACTTGGATTCATTGATAGCCAATAGTCGGTTGCGCGAGTCGGTCTTGACTCAAATTAAAACCGAGCATCCTGATTTGCCGGCCA
>PFEM01000017.1:2016-2884 GCA_002793635.1 Candidatus Shapirobacteria bacterium CG10_big_fil_rev_8_21_14_0_10_48_15 | reverse complement strand
CGTTTCAATCCGGTTTGGGCCAAACTCTCTTGGTTTGGTTTTACGATGCGGAAAAATTCCCACCCTGCTTTTATGAGGATGTTTTTCTATATAAGATTGAATCTCAGGGCTACCGTGAATGTCAGGGGAGAGGTTTTGGGTATTTTCGTAAATATGATGATCTCTTAATGACTTTGCAGCAAAAGCACTTGCCGGCCGAAAGCGTCATTGCATATCGCTTTAGCTCACAAGATAATTCGCTAGTGGACACCAGCCAAGAAGTTTGGCACGAACTTAAAGCATCTTCATTTGCTGCAGGGCTTTAGAAAATACATTCTCCCAGGTGTTATTTTTAATGTATTTAATCGCCGCCCGCCGGGTATTCTGGTAGAGCTTTTTATCCCTGAGCAACTTGATAATTCCCCCAGCAACAGCTTTTGGGTTATCCTCAACCATCAGCGCCGCCCCGGCCTCAGCCACTTCTTTTCCCAGGGGTGGTACCCGAGTGGTAATGACCGGTAAACCGGCGGCCAAGTACGCTCTGATTTTAACCGAGTCGGCGTACCAGCGAACTGATTTTTTCATCACCACATAAGGAGCCAAGCCAATATAGGCACCCCGAGTGAGCCTAAAAAACTCATCAACATTTTGGATAAAACCATGAAAGGCAACATGTTTTTCCAGCTTCATTTTTTTGACCAATTTTTTAAGACGATTTTCGTGTTCTGGGATGTTGCCGCCAGTAAAGTGCAGCTCTGCCCCGGGGGCAGCCTTGAGAATTATCGGCAAGGCCTTAATAGCTAAGTCGGGGCCATTATCAATGCCCAAACTGCCGGAAAAAAGGATCATTTTTTTATTAAGTTTGTTAAGCGGATAGTACTCAATTTGT
>PFEM01000017.1:1654-1992 GCA_002793635.1 Candidatus Shapirobacteria bacterium CG10_big_fil_rev_8_21_14_0_10_48_15 | reverse complement strand
GCTGATCTTTTGGGATTCAAGCCGGCTTTAATGCGGGCTGGATGCATGGCTTTAGAAACATCCCAGATAAAATCGGCGTGCATCGCGCAGAAGCGATCCAACCACAAGTAAACCTCATTAAACCATTTTTGAGAATAGCGGCTGGGAGCATAGTCGGAAATATAGTAAACAACAGTTTCAACGATACCCATTTTTCTTAAAATTAAGCCGGCAAAGGTGTAGATTGATTCTAAACCGATAAATAGCTGATATTTTTGGCCGGAAAAAAGCCCCTGCTCCAAAGTGGCGAAGATATCACGAATTTTAAAAGTGACTTGAGTCTTCGAAACATCGTTAGT
>PFEM01000017.1:0-1625 GCA_002793635.1 Candidatus Shapirobacteria bacterium CG10_big_fil_rev_8_21_14_0_10_48_15 | reverse complement strand
CCGATCGGGGAGAAAAAAATTCCAAAAGGGCTTTAATATTGCCATTAATCGAAGTTCTTTTCCCTTCCTGCCACATCGAAAAATCACCAATGAGAATCTTCGATTTTTTGTTGAGTTTTTTGGTGGGCATCGTTTTAGGAGGATAAACTGGCTAATCTCTTTTGGCTGGCTTGAACAATTGGTATTTTGCTAACTTCCCCCTGTGGAACCCCAAGCTCATCTGCTAGCTGGTAAAGGAAATCAACCATTAATTTAACTCTGGGAACAGCTAGTCTGGCGGCGGTTGGCGTGACTATCCAAAAGCGAGGGTCAGAAAACCATTCCATGTTTCTTAAAAAAGCTTGTACCTGGCTGGATTGCCCGGAGTAACGCAAGTATTCTTCGCTGGTGCTGCCGTCTTCAAAAGGATTTTGAGGATTATAAATCGGCCTTTCCGGATAAAAAGCAAAAACTCGGAAGAAGCCGATGCTGCCAAGACCGTCTAGCTTGTCAGCGTCTTTGAGAATTTTCACCAGTTGCGAGTCATTTTCAGCGTTTGGTAGGCTATGCCTGGCAACAGCGTCCTGAACGGCAATAATTGTTTCCTCCCCAAGTTCTGGTTTAAACGGTTCTAAAATTGCTGGCACTTGCTTGGCCGATTCTTCAGCGTGATAAATTTTTTTGCCGTCGGCTTGGGCTTGGATTTCTTGAAGACGGCCAATGTCATGAAGCCAGGCGGCCACTTCAGGAATAAATGAGTCAATTCCCTCTCCTTGGCAAATTGCGCGAGTGTTTTTGACGACTCTTTCAACGTGAGTAATATCGTGAACTGGCAAAAGGGGCATTTGATCAAAAATTCGGCGGGCCCCTAAACCAACAGCCGCTAAAATTTGATTACGCCTTTCGGGAGAAAGATTCGGATGGGGTTCTAAAAAACTTGTTTCTTTTTCCACCATTATTATTGGAATTGGTTAATCTTTTTATTTAGTTTTTTAATTTTATTGATCGCTTTAAGCCTTTCTGCTGGTAAAGAATCAAAGTTATTTCTTTTATTTCTTTGGCGAGACTTTTTAGATTTCACAACGGGATTTTAGCATCTTAATTGCTTTATAGTCAAATGTTTTATACTACCAAATTATGGAAACAGGTAAAGATGATGATGGCCAGCTGCTGGAGAGCTACCGGAGAACAAAAGTTCTGCATTTCGAAGCTAAGTATATTGGCAATTGTTACGGAGGCAGATATGTTAGCTGGAATAATAAGGCAATCGGCTCAACTGGGAGCTTGCCGTTTGCGAGAGTTTTTGACTTTCTTTTTGCAGTTGGCTGAAATAACTGGGAAGTCAATAATGGTCAATAAATATTATAGTACCGGGGAGGGCAAGTTTCTTTTTCGTTGCGATCCGGGGATGACCGTAGAATCTCGTTTTGCAGGCATGGTGTCGCTTAGAGACATGGCAGCGTGAATTTTAAGTTGAAGCAGGTGTTAGACAAATTTTGGGGATGGGTTCTTTGGAGAGGAACGATCATTTTGCCCAAGATGTTGATTTGCTCTGTTTGTACAGTGAAGATACGGTTAGAAATTGGTCAGAAAGCTTTTATCAAGATTTTGATTTCCTCAAAGTGGTGACGTCCACGATTGATCAC
>PFEM01000020.1:9199-10054 GCA_002793635.1 Candidatus Shapirobacteria bacterium CG10_big_fil_rev_8_21_14_0_10_48_15 | reverse complement strand
AGACAATCGATTTCGTCTGGGCAGTTCGGATTGCGGCAGGACCAGAGATTGGAATGATTGCAAACTAAACCAGATTCACAGATGAGGTTGGGCTGATAATTGCAGGTTTCGTTACAGCTGCGATAATCGATGGTAGGAGTGGGTGTGATGGGAATAGTCGGGGTGATCGTGGGTGTCGGTGTAGCCGTCGGTGTCGGTGTGGGGGTGAGGGTAGGCGTGGCAACGCTCATGCTATAACACCATTGGCAGCTGCCATCGTCGTTTTCAAAGCCAATGCAGAAGTTGCAACTGCCCGGGGTAGTGGGCGCGGTGATGGTGGCGCTTACATCACAGAAATAGTCACCCCGATTGCAACTGCCGCCATTAAATGTCAAGACGGGGCAGGTGTTTTCAACGATTCGCCAAAGCATCAGGCCCGACCAGTCTTCAATATATTGGCCGGTGTTTTTGATGAAGATATAGACATCTTCGCCGGGTGACCGGATGCGACCGGTTACAGTTTTGACTTCCCCGGGAGTTATGGCAAGGGTTTGGAGATCAGGGCAGACAGGCGGGTCATGCTGGCCGGCTTGCGTTTTGGTCTCTTGTCGCTGGCGCACCAGGACTAAAGCGGAAGTAACAGAGGCCAGCAAAATCAAAAAGCTTAAAAGGCCAATAATGAGACGAACTTTGGACAGGTTTTTGGGCATACTAAAAACTATTATGAAGGGAATATTTTAGCCTGTCAATTTCAGATAAAAATCAGCATGCTCCCGATGATCAAGGCGATTCCGGCCAGGACGGCTCCCAGGGTGGGCAAGGTAAAGCCGGGTTCCTGACCCTGGACCTCCAGCGTCATTAGGGTGGGGGTGGCGG
>PFEM01000020.1:0-9188 GCA_002793635.1 Candidatus Shapirobacteria bacterium CG10_big_fil_rev_8_21_14_0_10_48_15 | reverse complement strand
GGGGGGGGGGGGGGGGGGGGGGGGGGGGGGGGGGGGGGGGGGGGGGGGGGGGGGTGGCAGTCGCTGTTGGTGTAGCCGTTGGTGTTTCAGTCACCCCGACAGTGAAATTCAAGTCACAAACGAGCGGCGCTGTTCCACCGGTGATGGTGTAAACCCCTTGACTGGTAGGAATCAGCAAGATGTCTTGGGCAGTTTCTTTTTCGGTCACAATGGTTTGCTGGGGATCGAATTGCAACGTCACCGGATTAATGGCCGGAACAATTTGAGGTATTAAATTAAAGGAGGCAATCAAGGTACCGCTATTATTGCTGTAGCCTTCAGTTTCGGTAATAGGGCAGCCTATTTCAAGATTGAATTTTTTGTTTTCATTATCAATGGTTGTTCGTAGGACGGAACAGCTTGCCTGATTAAAAGGGGAATGCATTTGAATTTCATTGGCTAATGTCAAAGGCGGGGTAGCTTCACTAAATTGGTAACTTAAAAGCATGGCCAGGGCAGAAATGGTCTTCTCATGAGTGTTCAGTTTGACTTCTACAGGGATTGCTTCCCCTACAGCAACACTCGCCGTTGCCGGGGAGATGGTGACGGTCACGACCCCCTCTTCAACCGCGGCCTGTTTGCGAGTTTCTTGTTGCTGGCGCACCAAAACCAGGGCAGCCACCGTGCCGCTGATCAGCACAATAACGGCCATGACCAGTAAAATAACTTTTAGATTTTTTCCCATGTCAGTATCGGTGTTAAAACTTCATTAGTTTTGCTTATCAGTTTAGTCACTTGGGGGTCAAGTTTAAAGCTTAGTGAATCAAAAGCGCCGTTGACGGTAAAAGAGGCGATTACTTTTTCGGCTTGGAAAGAGTATTTTTGCAATTTGGGATAAATCCCGGAAAACTCAACTCGATTGGGGCTGATTTTTTGGATGGGGAAGACCCAGCCTTCCTTTTCCAACTCGGGACTGGCCTTAAGTTGGGTGGCACTGCCTTGAAAATCAAGGCGCAAACTAAAGCCGGACACGTCTGCCAAGGGGCTGGTCAGCTTGAGTTCCAAATCGGTTTGCTGGCCAGTCGCTTGGCGCACGGCCAAGACAAAACTTGATTGGCTAGCAGGTTGAGGCAAAACGGAAGAATCGGCGCGGCTTTTACCTTTGTTTTGGGTTGATAAAAGGCTCGCGAGAAAAATAAAAGCCAAGGCAGCGATGATGAGCGGTAAAAATGGGGCCCAGTTTGGTTTTTGCAATTTCATTGAGCGGCCCCCCAGGCGGTGCAGTTATTATTGGCATCTGGGCAGACTTGGCATTGAATGTGCCAAGTGCCTTCTTGATTAACGGTGAGAGCGGTTTCGCCTTGATTTGGATTACCGGCTAAAGGAGCAATGTTATTCAGATAAACATAATTCCCACCACCAACTTGATAGCGGAAGTTAAAGTGATCAAGCTCTTCTGCCGGATTACCCGTGCAGGTAAAAGTAACGTTGTCGCCAATCTTCAGAGCCTGCTTGTCTTTGGTCAAGTCAGTGCAAGCCAGCGGCTCGCAATACTGCCATTCGACGCAAATAAAAGCGTGGTCAAAGGCAGCCTCGTTTTTAAGCGTGGCGCGCAATTCAAACTGGTCACTGTCCAGGCATTGGGCAAAGGTGGTGGGGTGATCAATGTAACAGTCTTCATCGCCACCGCTCAAGTCAGCCGGATAAGGTGATTCGTCAGCGGCGGCACAATGACGGTCACTGTAGTCATGGGTGCGGATATTAAAGAAGTTGTCTTCATCAATATCAGGGTGGCTGTCATCGCCACTGCCCTCCCGGAGATTGTCGGGGATAATCAAGGTGCAACCGGTGGTTTGACCGCGGGGGCAAAGTTCCAACTTGGCCCACATGTCGTTGTTAAAATCATGAGCCTTGAAGTTGACTCCCAAAATGCCCTTGTTGCTCTCGGGTTGAAAAACTAATGGCAAAAATTCCTGGCCTGGTTCAACTTGATATTCGGCACATAAAAATTGGCCAGGCAGAGGGGTTGGTGTTGCCGTCGGTACCGGGGTGTTGGTGGGTTCGGGAAGCCCGGCAAAATTGATCGTCAACTTGTAAGCCAAGCCTAAGGGGTTATCTTTATTGAAGGGGTCGGTCCGGTCGTTGGAAAGCTGAATTGCCAAGATGTTTTCGCCGTTTTGAAGAATTTGCGGATCAATGATGGGGGAATAACAAGTTTCCAGATTGCTGCCCAGCAACTGACCATTAAGATAAAGCGCCGTTTTGTTGTCACTAAAAACATCGAGAGTGGCGGTAGTGATTTCAGGTAAAGAATCCAGATTTAGGCTGAATTTTTTTCGGTACAGGGTGGTACGGCCGTTGAGATCGGGGAATTTACCCTGGCTGTCCGGCTCAAAAAGACCAAGCGTTTGCACTCCAGCCAAAAGAGTGTTTTTGCAAGCCCAACCGGCTTGTTCCCACCACTGGCTGACGGGATTGTAGCCTGCCTGCCAAGCAGCGTCGTCATAATCCAAACTAATCCAATTGTCAGTTGTAGGGTAAATTTCCAAGTTGCAACTGCCGGCGGAATTACAGCCTTGAGGATAACCGTAAAAATCAACTGCTTGCCACCGGCCGGTTTCTTGGGTGACATCTTGGCTTTGCAAAATAAACGGTGGCGTGGGAATCGCCTCTGCCTCCTTGCGGACTTCCTGACGCTGGCCGACCAGATAAACGGCCAGAGGAGTCGAGGCCAGGATGAAAAGCAGCCCCAAAACCGCCATCACAATGGTGCTTTTGCTTTTTTCCCTGTTGGACGGGAACTGATCGCTAGCGTTAACGGTGGTAATCTCCTGGTCAGCCAGGTTAAAATCGTTTTTTTCTTCCTCCGGCAGCGGCGGCATGGGCGGTGGGCTAGTTGGCAGATCAGACATGGTTATTTTTTTGTGGGCTTAAAACAAGTAATAAGCCAATAATTAACAAGCTTGAACCCATTATGGAGAACACGAGGGTAGGTGTCAAGATGCCAGACTCTGGTGTTCCCCCTGCGGTTGAGGGTTGGGAAACTCGGGTGATCGTTGGCGTGGCCGTGGCCGTCGCGGTTCGGGTGGGCGTGGGAGTCAGGGTGGGTGAGGCTGATGGTGTCAGCTTGACAGTGGGAGTTGGGGTGAGGGTGGGCAAAGTGGCTGATTCGCTGGCGGTGAAAGCGGGCTGATCTGGCGCTGCCAAAACCGTAAACAGGCGACTGATCGTCTGACCGTCGGCCAGGCTGACGGTAATGGTGTGCTGGCCAGGGGTTAGGTTTGTCGGCGGTGACCAATACCAAGCGCCGTTGGCATTGGCGGTGGTGATGCCACTAATGATTGGGTCAGAGCGAATTTCGATGGTAATCGTTTCCCCCGCTGGTCCCAAGCCCCAAAACTGCGGTTGGGTCGTGTTAATCATTTCTTTTTCCTCCGGGTTGGTAATTTTTAGTTTTGCGGCCATTAGTGGGGACACTTCTTGAGCGGCATGATGATCTTCTGCTGCAGTCGCAGGCAGGCCCTCCCGGAAGTCATAAGTTTCTCCCAACTTAAGGCTGGGGACAGGACTGTCATTTTTGGTGATCGTTATGGCGGTGGCTATTCCGGCGCTGGCCCCTTGCGCCAAAATTTCCTCGATAGAAGCCTCGCGATCATAAGCCAAGTAGCTGGTCAGGCTACTGTCACGAACATAATTGAGCGGGATCACCCAGCTGCCGGAATTTTTGGTGAGCGTGGACTGGGTCGTGGCGTTACTGAAGGAAAGATAAACAATGACTCCGGCCGCCGGCGTGTCGTCTGCCTGAAGAACCGTGCCGTAAGCCACGTCATTTTCCGGCAACGGCTGTTGGCTGGCGGGCGCGGTGGTCACGTCGTACGGCTGACCGTTGTTCGCAAATTCGGTTTTGCCGGAAAAGATTTTGAAAAAATAGCTAGTGGCCGGCTGAAGATTTTTGAGCGTCACGTGATGAGTGACAAATTCGCCGGTCGTTTGAGAAGCTTCGTCTCGGTCATCTTGAGCCGTGAGATTGAGTTCACTGCCGAGTCCAAACCGAATAAAGCCACCGGCAGGCGTATCGGTAACCCAGGAAACGGTGAAGCCTTTATCGGTAATATTGGTCACTTTAATTTGCTTGGGGGTGATTTCCGGGCGCGCCTGCAGCAGTTGGCTGGGGATGCCAGTCCTAATGACCCAGACGCCGGCAGCGACTCCGGCAAGCAAAACAGCGATCCCGAGCAAGGTGGGTAATTTTTTAATCTTGTTCATTATTTTGATCAGCACTAACCGTACTGGTAGGCGTCACGACAACGTTTAAGTCAGACTCCGGTAAGTAAAGGCGACTTTGCAGTTCGACCAGCAGTTCTTTTTTTAACGTTGGCTCAAGCGGGGCCATTTGTGTTTTGGTAATTTGGGGAATGGTGTCTTGGCTCATCGCCCGATAGGTCGCAAAAAAAACCCAGCAAAGGACGGTAATAAGCGTTAGGATGGCAAACACCAAAGCCTCGCTCCCTAGTTTAAAACGGTCGTTATTCCTGTTGATAATCGGCATTTTCCATGACGGTCGGGAAATAATAAGTGGCGCCTTTAAGGCTGAGCGATAATTTTTGACCTTCTTTTTTGTTGGTTTGAAAGCCAAAAGACTCTATGACAATGATTCTTCGCAATGACTCCAGGGATTGGAGAAAATTTTTTAAAGATTCGTATTCTCCGGAAGCATTAAAACTGAAACTAATCATCTGCGGTTCAACAGCGTCTACCACTTTGCTCTGGAAAAGGTCAACTTGGCCGAAATGGAGAATGCTGATGGTGATGTTAGTTCGTCTGGACAAAGCCTCCAATTCTTTGGCCAACATCGTTACCTGTTCTTGCTGGGGTAAAGCCTGATCCAGCAGAGCCAATTTTGGCTGGACAATCAGATAGTCTTGCCTAGCCAAAGTTAAATCATTGATTTTGCTTTGCAATTTTTCATTCGCCACTTTTTGGTCTTCAATCTCTTTGATCAGACCGGCAATCGTGGTGGCGGTCGGCCTGATGGCGGCCAAAAGAAAAAAACTGATGGTCAAGGTGGATAAAACGAGCTCAGTGTAAACCCGAACTCTTTTTTTTTGGTAGAGCCGGCCGACGTTAACGAAAAAGCGGCTGTATTTGTCGATATTTAAGCTATTCATGTTTTTGGGCCAGATTGCTTTTAATTTGAAACTTGATGCCGACGGCTGTGGCGGAGTTGAGGCTGACTTGAGACAAAGTAATTTCTTTAAAATAAGTTGATTGTTTCAGCTGGCTAATAAAAGTGGCCAAACCCATTTCTGAAGCAGCCTGGGCATTCAAGCTGACCGCTTCTTGGTCAATGGACAGGCTATCCAAATAAACATCAAGGGGCAGAATCTGGCTAAGATGAGTCAGGAGAGCCATGGTTTTCAGGCGATTTTCTTCCAAAGCGCTTAAGGCTTCTAAACGTTTTTGCAAGAAGCGGAATTCGGTTTCAAAGGATTGAGCACTTTGAATGACCGCTTGCTTTTGCTTGATCTCTTCGTGCAGGTCAGTTAGCTCGCGATCGAATTTGAAACGAGAGAGAAAGGCCATAATCACGGCCAGCTCGGTCACGATGACAATATAACGACCGGCCGTGAGAGCCCATTTGAGGAGCTTCCCTAAGGTGCCTTTTTCCCAGCCTTCTTGGGGAAGGAGTTCGATTTCGCTTTTTGGGGCAGCCATACTTCCAGTATAAAGAAGTTAGGCTCTTTTTGTAAAGAGGGAAGCCAGCCGAGATTTCGACCTGGCGGCTTTGTTGGGGTGGATGATTTTCTTTTTGGCCGCCCGGTCCAAAATGCTGGCCGCCACCGCCAGATTTTTTTTGGTGGGTTTTTGACGGGCTTGTTTGACCGCTTGCTTCAGCCCTCGCTTGATTTTTTTGTTAATTACCGTCCGCCGCTGGTCGCGGCGCAAGGCTTTTTTGGCGGATTGGGTAACGGGCATAATAGTTGATAATACTAGCAGATGTTTTAAAATTAGACAATGATGAAAAACTTTTGGCAAAGTGGTTCCCGAATTTTGACTCGCAAGCAAACGAGCATTCTTTCCGCGGCCACGATCATTATGTTAATGGTGGCGGCCTCAAGGGTGCTTGGTTTGATGCGCAACCGGGTTCTGGCCCACTTTTTTTCAGTTGAGACGCTGGCCGTTTATTTTGCTGCCTTTCGCTTGCCAGAGGTGATTTTTGAAGTGCTGGTTTTTGGGGCGCTCTCGTCTGCCTTTATCCCCACTTTTACCAGACTTTTGTCCAAAAAACAGACCGATGAGGCCTGGTATGTGGCGGCCATCAGTCTTAATTTTGCTTTTTTGTTTTTCTTTGGGCTCTCGTTGCTGGTTTTTATTTTTGCCGCCCAAATTTACCAGCTGATTGCCCCTGGTTTTGACGCTCCGCAAATTGAACTGGTGGTCAAATTGACCAGAGTGCTGGTTTTTACCCAGGCTTTTTTTGTTTTGAGCTATTTTTTGACCGGGGTGCTTGAGTCCCTGCAGCGTTTTTTGGTGCCGGCCATCGCCCCGCTTTTTTATAATCTGGGGATTATTTTGGGGGCAGTTTTTTTGGCAGGGAAAATTGGTATTTACGCTCCGGTGGTGGGCGCGGTGATCGGGGCTTTTTTTCATTTTGCGGTGCAATTGCCGGTCGCCTATCATTTTGGTTTTCGGCCCAAGTTTAAATTGGACTTAAAGCATCCGGGGGTTAGAGAAATTGGTCGTTTGGCTTTGCCCCGCATGGTCGAGCTGTCTTTCTTGCAAATAGGCAAGAGTGCCGAGCTTTTTTTGGCCTCTTTGGTTTCAGCGGCGGCTTACACCTACTATACTTTTGCCGGGTCTTTGCAGCTTTTACCGGTCAGTCTTTTTGGGGTCAGTATTGCCAAGGCGTCTTTGCCGACGCTTTCGACTCATTCTGCCAAGCAGGATTTGGAGCTGTTTAAGCAAACTTTTGTCGCCAGCTTTAATGAGGTGGCTTTTTTGGTGGTACCCTTTTCGGTTTTTTTGGCCGTTTTGCGCGTGCCGGTAGTCCGGCTGACTTTGGGAGCCAGTCGCTTTTCCTGGGAATCAACGGTCCAAACCGGGCTCACCCTGTCGGCTTTTTGCCTGAGTATTTTTGCTCAAGCGCTGATTTATCTGCTCAATCGGGCTTTTTATGCGCTTCATGACACCAAAACCCCGGTCAAAATCGCCATTGGCGCGATCTTTGCTCACATTAGCTTGGGAGCGACCTTGATTTTGGGATTTGGTTTGCCAGTATGGAGTTTGGCTCTGGCCTTTTCTTTGGCTTCGATGGCTCAATTCGGGCTGCTTCTTTTCAAATTAACCCGCCGTCTGCCTGATTTTGCCTTCAGGCAAATCAGCCTACCCTTTTTGAAGGTGGCGCTGGCATCAGGGGGGAGCGGGGTAGTAATGTTTTTTTTGCTGAAGCTTTTTGACCGTTCGGTTTGGGCTAAGCAGCTTTCCTGGCTGGGACATTTTAATTTATCCTTGCCGATGTTGATGGAACGGTTTGTACTGGATACCCGTTACATTGGCAACTTGTTGCTGCTGACGGCTTTGGTGGCTCTGGTCGGCTTGGGGGTTTTTCTTTTGTTGGGGCACTGGCTGAAAATCAAAGAGATGGCCGCTTTTGGCAAATTATTGCTGCGTTTTCGCCAGCCCAAGAAAATTATGGCGGAACTGCCGGAAAATCAAGAAACCGTCATCTTGCCCGAAGATTGACATTTTTTCGTAAAAGAGTAATTTATAATCATTGAGGTTGGCAGGGAAATCCGGTTAAAGGCCGGAACTGTGCCGCAACCGTAAAGTCGGAACACCCCAACCTTATTTAATCCCGAGCAGGAGAAAAATGCCAGAAAGAGATAACCCCGTTTTAAATGTGGTTGGCTTTGAACAAAGACCAGCCGAAGCAGTGGTAGAAGACATTGCTTCTTGGGCAGTGGAAAATGGTGAGGGTCCATTGGAGCAAAGAATTAATCCCCGCGTGATGTTTTTTGAAAACGGGGAACTGGTTGACCCCAAGGATAACTTCAAACCCTTAGGCCAAGGATTGCGCGTGGAAACACCAACAGACAGATTAGAAAACCAGGGCTATCGTGATGTCTGTCGTTGGCTGAAGGCGACTAATTTTGGTTATGGCCTGTGGATTAGTCCCCCCAATGGCGAATACCCCGAAAGCCGGTTTGTGGTTTATCAGGTCGAGCTTCAAGATAACCAAAAAATAGTTTGTCTCTGGGGTCTTTGCGGTTTTCAGACTGGGAAGCAGTGTTTGGCCATCGCCAACCAACTGCAAAAAGACAGAACTTTTTGCTTGCCTGATGAATTACGGACTAAAGTGATTGCCTTTGAACCACCCGGCAGCACCCCCTGGACTTACTATTTGAATCTTTTTGCCGTCGCTCCGTTAGAGGTGTGGCAGGCGATTGAAAGCGGTGATGCTCAAAAAGCCAAGCAGAAGGCTCTTGATCAGGCGGAAAGGGCTTATCGAGAAAGGAAACAACAATTTGATAGGGCGGCCAGTTGGGAAGAAAAGGCGCGGGTAGTTTTTGACATTGAAGCGTCTATGCAACTGCGTTTGGAGCGACGAATTCAAGCGGGGCCGTGTGTTTCCTTGCAAAATATCTTTACAACGGTTTTTAATAAAACGGAAACAAGAGAAGGGGGAAAAGTTTATATTTGCCCTGTTTGCGGTGCTCGTGTTAAGCCTGGGCAGAAGTGCCCGGTACAGGGCTGTAATTGGCGGGCACCACAGTAAATTGGGCAACGGCTGGTTTTTTCTTGGTGTACTGCAGAATTAGCTGCTTAGCTTTGGCGATGACTGCCGGAGTAATTTGGTGACCGCGCAACAAGGCACTTGGCCCGGGAAAGTTTTGGGGAACAAGCAAAAAATCATCTTCTTTGACTAGCGCTGCCAGCCTTTCGTTTTCCAGCTGGTTTCTGCCCAGAACAATTAATACCTCGCCGTCCCAAAAATGCCGGCTAAGTTTGACCAGCTGCACGTTGTTACCTCCTGATTCGGAGGGCCATTTGGCCAGCATGGTCAGCAATTTTTGACCGAAAACCTTGTCGGTTAGCAGGCAGCCGCCGGCCGGCTGGGGAAATTGTTTTAAACCGTATTGTTTAGCGAGGGCCAGCTGAATCTGGCGTGACCGGCCCTCAATCGCCGGCAACTTTTGGACGTCCACCCA
>PFEM01000031.1:21275-22601 GCA_002793635.1 Candidatus Shapirobacteria bacterium CG10_big_fil_rev_8_21_14_0_10_48_15 | reverse complement strand
TGCGGGGCCTTTTCCTCGCCGCAGCCGCCGACGCTATGATTTGTCAGTGATTTTTGATAAAATAAGTTCGAGCTTTTTGATAAAAGGAGCTCCCCATCAAAAAGAACCCCGCCGTTGCGGGGTTCTTTTTTAAGCTTCATTAAGCTCGCGTCTATCTAGTGACCGAAATTGGTGTGGTAGCCAGCTCTGCATTGGGGGCCGAAACGGTAATTCTTCGCGCCGTTGATTCAGCCACACAAACATCATACCCCGTATCAATGGCGGTTCCGCCGGAGGGGTCAATCGGAATGTCAGCCACATAGGTGGGTGCTACAAGTGCGGCCAAATCGAGGTCGCCTGTACCGATATTGTGGACAGGGCCGACAGTGCAATCGTTGGTTATGCCGGCCGGTAGTTGACCATCATTTTCCGGGTCAGCCATGTAAGCAGTGATGGCCGTCAAAATCGTGTTGACGTCCGCACGCCTCTGGGTGTCACGGGCCTGGGCCAATTGGCGACCCGGGTTAACCGCTACCAAAACGACAGCCGTCAAGATGGCCAAAATACCAATCACCACCAGCAACTCTACTAAAGTAAAACCTGAATTTCTCTTCATCATTTTTCTCACCCCCTTTCTTACGATACTAACTTTAGCTTAGAACAAATCGCTTTTACTTGTCAAGCGCCTGGCGCGAATTCAAAAACTCGATCACTTTTTTAAACTGGATCAGCTCGTTTTGACTAAAAGTGGCGGATGAGTCAGTTTTTGGCTTTTGCGCAATTTGCCAAAAAGAGCGGCCGACAACCAAAAGATCGATGATCAAAGCCAGCAAGGCTAAACCCGCCAAGATAATAATTTTGAAATTATTTTTCATTTGCCAAATGATTGGTTAACGTAAAGATTGGCTTCCACAAGGGCGTCCAGCTGATTGATAAAACCGTCTGCGCTTTTAACTTCCAATTTGGTAATTTCCACTAAATAAAGGGCGTGAACAAATTTATTCAAAAAAGCATAAAAGCTTTTGGGTTCGCTCTGGATTTCCAAAATAAAAGGGAAGTAGCTGCGGCCTCCCTTGGTCAAGGGTTTATCGGTTTTGAAATCAACCGCAAAGCCGACAAAATTTTGCCCGGCCCGATTAAGGGAGCTAACCAAGCTTACCACTTGGGCTTCTTGAGGAAAAAGCTGGTTGATTTGGTTGAGCTGATCAAGATATTGACCGGTCAGCCCTTGACTAGCCATTTGCTGGTTTTCGAGCAATTGGTTTTTGAGCGCACTGACCCCTCCCAACTGCTTTTTGTTGGCCATTACCAGCACCAAATTGATGATCCACAAAACAGCCAAGATAA
>PFEM01000031.1:20956-21169 GCA_002793635.1 Candidatus Shapirobacteria bacterium CG10_big_fil_rev_8_21_14_0_10_48_15 | reverse complement strand
CTGCAAAGCGGGGTTTTTTTCCAATTCTTCCTTAAGTTGAAGCAGTTGACTTTGCTGCTGAAAGTGGCCGGTCAGGTTGATTTCCCTGGTTTGCTTGTCAAAGCTAACCCCGGAAATAGTCACGCCGGGGCGGTTGGCCAAAATCATGGTTAGCAGTTGTTCGACGCCTTGGTTGGTACCCACGGTATTGGCCACAAAGTCAATCTGTTGGAG
>PFEM01000031.1:10006-20912 GCA_002793635.1 Candidatus Shapirobacteria bacterium CG10_big_fil_rev_8_21_14_0_10_48_15 | reverse complement strand
ACGGTATTGGCCACAAAGTCAATCTGTTGGAGGCCGGCCAGCGCGGCTGCTTGCGTGCTGGGGTTGGCCATGGCTTGGGTCTGCTTTTTCAAACTGATTTTTTGGTTATTAGTTTGCCAAAAGACAAAGGCCAAAATTAGATTGAGGCAAAGCAAGCCAAAACCGAACAGCCAAGCAAAATTTTGTTCCCGCTTTTGGGTAGAAAGCTGCTGGTATTTTTGCGCCAAGCTGATCGGCAAAATATTCAGGCTGTTTTTGTCTCGCGGCGGGGTGACTTTTTTTTGGGCCATCGCCACCAGCCAAGCCAGGGCGGTTTGGCGGTCGGGCGGCAAGCCGGTCACGCCGGTTTTTAAAAGCACCGGTGCAAACAGAGCATGATTTTTGATCTGACTGATGAGAGCGTTATTCACGGCTTGGCCGCAGAGATAAACCTTAATCTTTTGTTTCGCTTCGTCCGGACTGACCGCATAAAACTGGCTCATCTGGGTCATGGTTTCCACCAGTTGATCAGCTGCAGCAAAGACCGACGCAGCGATGATTGATTGGTCGCGGTTCAGGATCAGGACGTTGTGGTTGTTTTCCACCAAAGCCGCAAAACTGACTTTTTCTTGAGGGAGCAGTCGCCACAAGGCCAGGGAAATCGTTTCAAAGGCAATCGGTTGCCACTCGGCCGCTTCCAGACTAGTGACAAAATTATCAATGATCCGACGCGGGACGGCCATCAGCATAATGCGGGTTTTTTCCTCGCCGCCGGCGGCGTTGACCAACTGCCAGTCAAGATATTCTTCGTCATAGTCAAAAGGGAGTAAATTTTCCGCTTGCAGCCGGATGGCTTCATCGATTTCACTGATTTTAATTCCGGGTAATTCCAGGGTATGGATAGAAATTTTGTTTTCCGGCAAGCCGACGATGACAAATTGGTCTTGGAGATTATTTTTCAGCCTGAGCTGACGCAAAAACTGGCCCAGTTTGGTTGGATCGGCCACTTCGCCATGAATAATTGTTTGCGGTGGCAAAGCGATGTCCGCCAACTTGACCAGCTGCCGACCGGACCGATCAAGTTTGATAATTCTCAGAGTAGTGTCGGTAAAAACCAACGTCAGATATTTTTGCTTTTGGGCAGTTTGCCAATTCATGGCTTTTTTATCATAACATTTTTAAGGCGTCTCTTCTATCGCACTAAAAATAAACGCGCCTTGATTAAAAGTGAGGTTCATTTGGACCTGGCGATAGCGGTTGCCTTTTTGGCAGCGGCAGAGCAGCTGTTTACCCTCCCCAAAGTCATTGACCTGGCTCGTGCAAGTAAAATCGTTGTCGGTAATCGCTTCGCCGGTGTAGCTGGGGTCGCGCAAAAAACGTAGCGCCGCTTCTTCCAAGTAGCCCTCCGCTTTGGTTAAAAGGATCATCCCCTGATAATATTCACCGCCCACGCTGATGGAACTAACGCTCAAAACCGTTACTTGCAGCAGCGCAAAGACGGCAATAGCAGTGACGAATAAAACAATGATCATGGCTTGACCCTTTTGCGTGTTCATTTTATAAAAGAGTGACCGCGGTTTGCCACGTTTCTTTTTGTTCTTGGTTATTGGCCCAACCTTTGGCTTTGAGCGTCAGTTCGATTTTGATGGTGGGATTGGCCGTTGACGGTCCCAGCCGGTAAAAAGTAATTTGGTCCACCAGCACTTCGCCGTCGGTCAGAAAAAAATCCTGGTCACCCTCGGTTTTGACCAACCTGAAGTCGGCATCCACGGTGTAAACAAGGTTGCCGCCATCCAAACTAAGTTGGCTGCCGCTGCTGCCGGCCGCAGGGATGCTCACGCTAGTCGCTTGCTTAATGGTTTGCTGGAGGTCAAACATGATTTGGTGACCATTGGTTGCCAGGCTGGTTTGGTAAAGTTGGTAAAGCCGTTGCTGGCTGACTTGAATATAAAAAGAATACAAAACCAGCATGACCACGGCCAGTAAACCCGAGTAGATCAACAGTTCAACCAGAGAGGCGCCTTTCTTCATGGCGAGTAATTGACGGTGACATCTCGTAAAATTGGGGTGCTGACGCCATCAGCGCTTTTTAAGTAAGCTTTGTAACGAAAGTAGCGGCCCAGATTGTCGCCCAGTCTGATGCCTTCCCCTTCGGGAGCAGTATAAAGATCGTTGCTTAGACCCGTGCCGCCCGGCCCGGTAAAAACCCAGGGGCCGGCAAGATCGTTGGCCACGGCGGTTTGCGTCCCGACGGCCGTGTTGGCCGGCAGGTCAGCGCTAAAGCTGACCCGGTTAAAGGCCGAGCTTTTATCAGTATCCAAGATTGAGGAAGTCAGTGTCCCTTCGGTAAAAAACCCGCCAATCCCGCCGGTCAAATCCATGTCGTCAACAAAAAAGGTCAAGCTGGGATCACTGGCTGATAGTTGGCGCGAAAAGTAAATTGACTCGAGATTGTTTTCGTAGCTGCCCTCAAGGCTTTCGTAATCCAAGCTGATTTCCGTCCAAACACCGGGCGCCAAAGTAATGGTGCGTCTGTCCCATTGTCCATAAACGGCAGTCACATTAACGTTGACCGGACTGCCTGTTGGGTTAAAAACAAAAAAGTGTAAATTTCGAAAACCGACAGTGCACACTTCATCATAATTAAAAATTCTTACCCACGACCAGCGGCTGCCGGAACTGGGGGCGACCAAGGTGATTTTAATCGCGTAAGCCGAACTGTTGTGGGTTTGCTCCGCTGATTGGCTTTGAATCGTGCTGTTGCCGAAGATGATGTTTAAAAGGCACCACAGTCGTTGCCAAAAAGGCAGCCCGTCGCAATTGGCCCGCCAGCCGTTTCGGAGGGCATCATCATAAATCAGCGATTCCGGCGAGCCGCTTTGACAGCCGCCCACCAGTTTGATTTCGCCGTTATCCAGTATCGGGTCAACCACTTTGACCAAATTTCTTTCCCCCGCTTGCCAGTCGGCCACGGTCGTTTGCGTCCAAGCCAGATTTTCAAAATAGCGGGTCAGATAAACTGTTTGGCTGATTTGTTTGGTTTGCCAGGTCACCGTGGCGGTGACTTTTTTGGTCGAAGAATCAAGGGTGCCGCTGGTGGCCAGCTGGCCGGTTTCATCCCGGAAAGCGTCTTGAATATCCAAAAAACGGGTAAACCCAGCAATTGTTTCCCCGTCGCTGACGGTCAAAACGAGGCTACCGTTGCCATCATCGCTAATGATAAAACGGCCGTTTTGCAAATCGTTCCAATTGTTTCTCTGGATATTTTTAACGCCTTCCAAAAACTCGTTCAGCAACAGACCGGCCTTAATTTTTTGTTCGTTGAGTTGGACACTGCCTTGACTGACAAAAAAGACCTGCATGGTGGCGAAAACAATGATGGAAAAAACTCCCAAAGCCACGACAATTTCAATTAAAGAAAAGCCCCGAGACGATTTCACTGCTGCTCCACGATTCCCAGCCGGTTAAGGCTGATCACGATCGTTTTGCCGGTACCGCTTTCCAGTAAAGTCAAGTCTACAGGCGGCGAGAAATTTTGGGTGTCGCCAGTCACCCGGTCAAAAGTGACACTTTGGTTGACTAAATTAATGTCGGTCATGATGGTTCCCTCCGGCAGAGTGGTGGCAAGATTGTGAGGATCGCCTTCAACGAAACTGGCCCCCTGAAAAGCGACAAACCGTTGGGGTTCAAAATAAACCCCGCTGGGCAAGCCGTTGATCGTTTGGGCTTGAGCTTGGTAGAGGGCGGTTTTGACTTGGGCAGCCAGCCAACTTAAACTGCTGTCTCGCTCCAAATTGGCCCAAGAGAGCGTCCCGATTGCCAAAAAAATGGCCATGACGGCCATGACGATCAGCAATTCCAATAAAGCAAAACCTTTGGATATCAACTTAAACTCCTGGCTGCAACTTACCAATTAAACTATAAATGGGTGAGATAAACGCCAAAATCATGATGCCCACGCCAATGCCGACGGCAATCATCAAGAGCGGCTCCAGCAGGGCAACAAAGTTTTTTAGAGAATTTTCCACTTCTTCTTGGTAAAAAACCGCCACGTCCAACAAAATGTCTTCCAACTTGCCGGTTTTTTCCCCAACCGCCACCATCCGCGCCATTAAGGAAGGAAAAGTCGGCTCCTCGGCAAAAACATCCGCTAACGGCTGACCGCGCGAGACCTTTTCGTTAAAACTGGCGGCGAGCTTGCCTTTGTTGGTCAAAGCCAGCACCCCGGAAGCAATGGCTAAGGACTCGCCCACGGCCACGCCCCCCTTGAGTAAAACCGAAAGACTTTGGTTAAAACGCGCCAGGTTATAGTAAAGCATTAAATTCTTAACGACCGGCAAACGGACGGCCAAAGAATAAAGGATTTTTTTGCCTTGACGGCTGGTGACGGCGATGACCACCGCGCTGGCTGAACCCAGCAAACTCACGATCAGCAAAGGAATGTTTTTTTCCAAAAAAAGGCTGACTTGGAGCAAGGTTTTGGTCAGGAACGGCAGTTCCAAGTTAAGGGTCAAAAACACCCGCCCCAGGCGTGGGAGGACAAAAGTCATCATCAGCACGCCGATACCCATCATTAAGCAAATGACAATGAGCGGGTAAAGAAGCGCGTTAATGGTTTTTCTGCGCAAGTCTTCCTCTTGTTTAAGCTGCTGGCCCATGTAAGCAAAAGACTGTTCCAGAGTGCCTGACGATTCCCCCGCTTTGATCATCGACAAAAAAACTTCGTCGAAAAAACGAGGGTATTGGCTAAACCCCTTGGTCAGCGGCTCCCCCTTGCGCAGGGCCATCCCGATACTCTGAAAAACTTCCCGCACGGTTTGGTTAGCAGCACTTTTGGCAAATAGCTCAAAAGCCTCTTCCAACGAGAGTCCGGCTTTGACCATGACTGCTAAGTTGCGGCACAAAGAGATTTTTTCATTGGTTGGGAAGCCTTTTTTAAAAAAGTGAAGAGAGGCAGTGGTGGCCGAAGCACTTTCTTTTAAAATCAAAATCTGAAGATTTTGGTCGGCTAAAAGAGTTTTGGCTTCTTTTTCGGTCGCGGCCGTGACGGTACCCGTCATGAGCTTGCCTTTACGATTGGTGGCCTTATATTGAAAAACAGGCATTTTAGTATTTGACGGCGGCGATGACCTCTTCGACGGTCGTCAGGCCGGCGCCGATTTTGTCAAAGCCGTCTTCCAGCATGGTTTTCATCCCGGATTTGATCGCCGCTTGACGAATCATTTCCACAGAAGCTTTAGCCAGCGTTAGCTTACTGATCGCTTCATTGATTTCCATGACCTCAAAAATACCCACCCGGCCCCGGTAGCCGGTTTGATGACATTTATCGCACCCCTTGCCGCGGTAAAACTTTTGTTTGCCCAGGGTCTTGCTGACTATTTTTTGGAGATGTTCCAGCTCCTGTTGGCTGGGTTTGTCTTCTTGAGTGCAGTTGGGACAAATCCGGCGGACCAAGCGCTGAGCGATGACCAAGCTCACGGTTGAAGCCAGCAGATAACCTTCAGCGCCCATGTCCAAAAGGCGGGGAATAGCGCTGGGGGCATCGTTGGTGTGCAGCGTGGAGAGGACCAGATGGCCGGTGAGCGAAGAGTGGATCGCCATACTGACCGTTTTGCTGTCGCGGATCTCCCCGACCATGATGATGTCCGGGTCATGCCGCAACAAGGCGCGCAAGCCGGCCGCAAAATCCAGTCCGGTGTGCAGGTTGATTTGAATTTGGTTGACGCGGCCAATGCTGTATTCAATCGGGTCTTCCACCGTGCAAATTTTAACCCTGATCGTGTTCAGGATGTTCAGCGCGCTGTAAAGAGTCGTGGTCTTGCCGCAGCCGGTCGGACCGGTCACCAGCACCATGCCATAAGGCTTTTTGATGTTGCGCTTGACTAATTCCAGGTTGGAGCCAGTCAGCCCTAATTCCTCCAAGCTTAAGGGTCGTGCCGATTCGGCCAAAAGTCGTAAGACCACATTTTCGCCGTAAAAAGCCGGGATGATGGAGACGCGGATACCCATCACCGCTTCATCCATCTGAAATTTAAAACGACCGTCTTGGGGGATACGATGTTCGTCAAGCTTGAGGTTCGACAAGACTTTGATTCTGGCGACAATTGCGGGCTGGATTTCTCGAGGCAAAGCGATGACGTCTTGGAGGATGCCATCAATGCGCAAGCGAATCATCAGAGAATCTTGCAGGGTTTCGAAGTGCAGGTCGGAAGCGTTTTCCGCCGCCGCGTATTCCAAAACCGTGTCCAAAATTTTGACTACGGGCAAGTCGGAAGCCACTTTCATCAGTTTTTCCAGGCTGACGTCCGCCTTGACAGCACCGGCCTTTTTGACATTGGTTTCGATGATGCTGCGGAATTGTTTGCGGATATCCCGACGATATTGATTGAGAGCCCGGGTAATTTCGCTACCGGTGGCAAAATAAACCAGCACGGTATCGCCTAGCCGGCGTTTGACAATCTCTAAAGCCTCGAAATTTCTGGGATCATCCATGGCCAAGCAAACCCCGCGGTCATTTTTTTCAAAAATGATCATCCGGTAGCGCCGCGCCAAGCTTTCGGGGATCAAATTGAGCACCTCGTCAGGAATCAGGTAATTTTTCAAGGCGGCGTGGGGCACCTGGAAACTGGCGGCCAGCAGTTCGCTGATCGCCTCTTCGGCAATCAAGCCGCGGAAGATCAAAATATCCATCAACGGCTTTTTAAGCTGTTTGGCAGTTTGGTAGGCATCTTCGAGCGGCGCCGCTTCCACAAAATTCTTTTCTTTAAGAACTTGGTAAAGCTTTTCTTCTAAAGGCTTCATTTAGGCAGCACGGGGCAAATACTGGTCGAACTTGGCCAGGATTTGGGCAGGTGAATAATCGGCTTTAAGCAAAAATTCTTTGGCGCCGTTGGCCAAGGCCTCTTGTTTAACTTTTTCACTAATCAGGTTGGTATAAACCAACACGGGGGTGAGACGATTGGGCCCTTTTTGAATTTCTTTCAGCAGGGCAATGCCGTCCATTTTGGGCATCATGATATCCAGCAGGACCAGATCAAACTTTGTAATAATTTTTGCCAACGCGTCTTGACCGTTTTGGCACAAGACCACTTCATGATGGTCATTGTTTAACTTTGCCAAATAAATTTTGGTGCTTAAAACGTCGTCGTCAACGATTAAAATTCTAGCCATGGCTTGCCTGCTTGATTTGATTAATTAATTTTTGGTTGATCTTGGCGGCTTGGTCGATCACTTTTTTGGTTTCAGGGGTTAGTTTTTGGTCAGTTAAAGCCAGCCAAAGGCTGTTTTTAATAATGCTGAGTAAACCCAAAAAATCATGGCTGTCGACATTAACCAGCGCCATTTATTCAAGAAAACCTTTAACGCTTTTAATCACCTGGTCCGGCGTCAGATCGCTTTTAATCAAGTAGCCGTCACAACCTAATTCCAGCCCGTGAGCAATCGCCAGATCTTTACTTAAATTAGTCAAAATCACCACTTTTTTATTGGCTTTTTTGGGCAAACCGGCTTTTTTGAGTTTTTGCAAAATTTCTAGACCATCAAGCTTGGGCAGCATGATGTCCAGCAAAACCAGGTCATAGCCACCCTTGCTCATGGCCGAATAGCCCTCCCAACCATCTTTGGCGGTGTCGACCGCGAAGCCTTCATCCTTGATGATTTCCTCATAAAGCTCGCGTAGATATTGTTCGTCTTCAACGATTAGGATCTTTTTGGACATGGTAAAGAAAAACTAAACGTGCTTCCTCGACCCACCCTTGATTTTACCCAGATTTTGCCCTGATGTAAAGTCAAAATCTGTTTGGCAATATAAAGGCCCAACCCGGTGCCCGGTTGCTCGGCCAATTTAGAAAAACTGTGCTCCATCCGGCTGAATTTCTTAAAAAGAGTGGATAAGCCTTGTTTGGGAATGCCGGGGCCGTTATCAATCACGTCTACTTGAGCCTGATTACCCGCCTTCTCCAGGTGAACAATCACTTTGCCTTGGTTGGGTGTAAACTTCAGCGCGTTGCCGATCACATTAATCATCACTTCGCCGATTCTGTCTCGATCAGCGGTGACGGTCAAGACGGTTTTGGGTAATTGCAGTCCAAAATTTATTTGTTTTTCTTCCGCTTGAATTTTGAGATCATTGTAAATCTGTTTCGCGAGATCGACCAAATCAAACGGCACTTTGTTGACATCTAACCGCCGGCCCTCAATGCGGGAGACCGTTAGCATGTCCTTGACCAAATTAATCGTTCTTTCGGTAGAATCAAAAGCCCGCCCCAAATTTTTTTGGGTTTTGGCATCCAGCTTCCCCCTGTTTAAAGCCAACCAAAGGTAACTTTTGATGGCCGTCATCGGTGTTCGCAGTTCGTGTGAGGCAATCGAAACAAACTCGTCTTTTAATTTGGATAATTCTTGCAGCCGCACGTTGGCCCGCTTTAGCTTGGCGGTAGCGTGACTGATTTTTTGGTTAAGGGTGATGTTAAACTGCTGGATTTCATCAAAAGCCTGGGCGTTTTGCACGGTCACGGCCGCTTGCGGGGTCATGATTTCGACCACTTTAATATCCTGGGAAGACAAGACGTCTCCGGAAAGTTTTTCTCCCAGCAGCAGCAGCCCAATCTTTTTCCCCTTTGCTTCCAAAAAAGAGCAGGCGGTCATCTGATGCTGACGCAGGATTTCGCCCAACGGGGCCTTGTTTAGTTCTTCAAAGATAATGACCCCATCATCAAACCGGCGCAGGCCTCTAATTTGCTCTTCGGTAAAATGGGCTCGCTTGGGAAACCCATAAACCTTAAAATGCCTTTTTCCCTCGAACAAAATCAAGTTCGCTTGGCTGATCTTGAAATTTTTGACAATAAATTCCAGAAAGTTTTGACTTAAGTCATCCAAAGAAAGCGTGGCCGACATGATATTGCCGATTTCTTTCAAAAAGACTTCCGAGTCATAACCTTCTTTGTAAAACACCTCATCCGTCGCCGACTCCAAAAACTTTTTGATCGGTTGAAAAGAAAAGGATATCCCTACGGTGAGCGTGATTAAAAAAACCAGTGTTTTGGGGGGAATGCTAAAATCAAAAATGATGTAACTAGCCAAAAAGATAGCGGCTGAATATAACGAGGCAAAAATAACCAGCAAAAGTGCATAAGAAAAAAAGCGAGCGATTACCAAGCGAATGTCAAGAAAATGATGTTTGGCAATCGCATAGGCAATAATGGCCACCATGACGGTGGTGAAAAAGGGCCCAACGTGAATGTAGCGGTAATTGCCAAAAAGCGGCAGCAAAATATTAAAAGAATAAGCTCCTACCATGGTGGCCAAGATGGCAAACAAAATGTATTTTATCTGAGTCCTGATAATTCCCCGTGAGTCAAAGTATTTTACAAAAAGTTCGATTACCCCCCAGCCAAAGAAGAGCACGAAAAAAACCGTCCAAGCAGTATAGGCAATACCTAAGTCAACATCTATTCCTGCAGGGGTAATTGTGATTTGTTGAATAAATAAGTCGGTAAAAAGGATCAGAAAGATAAAAATTAGCGGTGGTAGGGAAAAAATCAGCCCCCAAGTGTTGATAAAATTCTTTTTTTCAACAAAGGTCATTGAAAAGGAAAGAAAAAGAATAGCCGAAAGCGTACCGCAAATGTAAATTAGGCGGTTCCAAAAAAGCGCCACAGTGACATTGGGAGCCATCAGAAAAAAAGCGATGGAAAAAGCCCAAAGGCAGGAGTTTAAAACAAAGAGAGCGAAAGATTGATTAATGACATTTTTGCCCTTACGAAAGAAGATAAAAAAAGCGAGGGAAAAATTAACCGTGCCAACAACTAGTAGGGAAAAATTGAGCAGATTCATCAAGCTCTATTATGCACTTTTTGCCGGGAGGGTCAATTCTATTTTACTGCGGTTATTGCCGTTGATTGTCCCCAAAGGAGGGTGGGGTTGACGGCCGCAATAGTTAGGCCGGCTTCTCTCATAAGTGTTTCAAATTCACCTGCAGTACGCAAAATAGTCGTTTCCGTCAGTTCATCAGCAAACTGTTCCATTTGCTTTAGAGCCTGAATTGCCCTGAAGGTTGTTTTGGGAAAACGAGCTAAATAACTAGGCAAATGCTTTATAAATCCCTGCTTGAGCTTTTCCCGATCAAATTTCCCCACAGTAATGCAATTGGCTACCAGTCGAGACGGTCGGCCACCGATAACTTTAGGGTCAAGGCAACTTCTAAATAATGTTCGTGTAGGCGCATCCAGAAAGTATAATGACCAATTCGTAGTGACAACGACATGGCTGGGTTTAGCGGCACTAATGATTTCCGACAATTTTTCTGGCAAGCTGCCGTCAGCTAAGTCATGGTTAATAAAGCGGCTATTGGCAATGCTCATTCTTTTTAATCGCTGTTCTGCCTTTTCTGCTAACAGGTCGTTGTTGTCAATAATGGCACAGCCCGCTAGCCCCTCCCTTTGCTGTTTGGTAAAGGAGGCGGGCACTGTTCCGGAACCGCCGCCCAAGTCAACAATAAAAGCACCCGCTTCTGGGTTGACAATCTCCCGTGCGAAATAGCGGTTAACTCCCAAGACTTTTTGAACATCACCAAAGTTCGGGTCACCTTCTCCAGCCTGACTACAACGAAAGACAGTCCACTTTTTCCAAAAGACTGCTTGCGCTGTTGCATATTCTTGGTGAATGTCTATTTGCTCTGCCGGTGAAAAGCGGCCAACAATTTTGGCTCTTTGGCCTAGAGTCATTGCTTCCCCTTGAAGACGAAGCAAATCAAGGGTTAAAGCAGTAGGGACTCCGCCAGTATGATCTTTTCCCAAGATAGTTGTTGATGCCAACGATTCTTTCATCTCCGCAGTTATGACCTTTAAAATACTAAAGAAGTTTGCTTGTGTCAATCTGCCAAAATTGCTATGATAAACTAATGGTGAGGCGGTCGAGACTGACAAGA
>PFEM01000031.1:0-9967 GCA_002793635.1 Candidatus Shapirobacteria bacterium CG10_big_fil_rev_8_21_14_0_10_48_15 | reverse complement strand
TTGGCCTGGGCTTAGCCGTAATTTTTTTGGGGATTCCGGCCCTGATTAGGCTGGCGGTCTTCGTGGGTGACCTGCGTGGGGCCAACGCCCCCCTCGAAAACCAAGACACTCTGGCGCCGGCGCCACCACAATTTAAACCCCCGTTTGAAGCCACCAACAGCGCTCAAATTAATCTTGAGGGCTTTGCCGAACCGGGCGCGACGGTGACCGTTTTTAAGAATGACGATGAATATGACGCCGTGGTGGCTGCTACTGACGGCTCTTTTTGGGTCAGCGATTTTCTTTTGGATGAAGGGGAGACGGCAGTTTACGCTCTGGTAGCGGATGAAGCCGGCAATGAAAGCCAACCTTCTCCTACCTACCGGATTATTTTTGACAACACCCCTCCCGATTTGCTCATTGAAAATCCTCCCCAAATCAGCGGATTTTTTACCAACCAAGAGCGTCTGGAGATCAGCGGCAAAATCAGTGAGCCGGGAACCGTGATGATTAACGAACATTTTGTGATTTTGGGGTCGGCAAACACTTTTCGTTACTCGCTGCCCCTGCAAGAGGGGGAAAACAAAATTTTGGTCATTGTTCGGGACGAGGCCGGTAACCAGACCGAGCAAGGGTTAAGCGTGACCCGAGGCTAATCATCAGCCAGGCCAGCACCGGCGGATAAAAAAAGGCGTTCACAAAAAAAGAATCCACGAAAATGGCGGCCAAACTCGCCGTTAAAAAGAACTTTTTTTGTGCTTGGCTAGCGATTTGTTTCAATAAATATAGAAAGGCTAAAAAACTAAACAAGCCCGCGTTGGCCCAGATAAATAAAAAACTATTGTCCACACGACGGGTTTGAAAGCCGGTTCCCCAAAAGAAGTTTTGGCTGATCAAGGTGAAGGCTTGTTGATAGTTTTCCCAACGAGCCCAGAGCGTCCTGGTTCTGGTTAATTTGACGCCTTCACCACCAGCGCCTTGAGGCAAAACCAGCACGGTTAAACCCAAAAGCAAACCAGCCGCCAAAAATACTTTGAGATTTTTTTTGACGGCCGCGGCGGTGAGGAAAGCCAAAAAAGCACTGCGTGAATAAGTCAGCGCCAAGACCAAATAAGTGAAGCTAAACCCAAACCAGCTTGGCTGCTCAAAAAGCAAAACCAGAGTCAAGACCAAAATAATTCCCAAAAAATTGGGGTCAAAAAAAGTGCCGACGGCTCGGAAATAGTGCGGGTCCCAGCCCCAAATAGTGGCCAGTCTTAAATCAGGCCAAAGGCAATATTGGGTCAAGCCAAAAGCCGCCGCCCCGATCCCGGCGGCAAGCAGGCATTGACGATAATTACCTTTTAAATCGGCCACGACCCAATAGAGCTGGCAATAAGCGGCCAGCCGCAGCCAGTAAAACAAGCCAGGCCAGGAAAAATGTCCTATCAGGCTGGGTAAACACGCTAACAAAAAAAACCAGATTGACTTAAGTAATTCAGGCTTGACTCCCCGATGCCAAGACCGCCAGCCAAGTAACCAGCTGAAAAGCAGGCCCACCACGCAAATATCCGGCAAGAGTGTCAGGCGGCCAAAAGGAAAGGCGACCAAAAAAGCGAGCAGCCAAAACCTAGTGATTTTTGACATATTGTTTGGCGTGGCTAAAAAAAGAATGCCAACTCATCATCAGGGCGCTGATCAAGCCGGGCATCCCATCCAAAAAACCTTGTCGCCAGAAATAATTTTGCAAGAATTTTGCCGGAGGGTAAAACACAACTTTGACGATTGATGACTTTTTGTGCTCTTTTGCCAACGCTTGGGCGTGTAAAGACGAATGAAAATTGAGATGATCAATAAATTCACTCAAATCTTGGTGAGGATAATGAAATAGCGGGTTTTTTAATTCTTCGGTGGCGCCTTTGATTTGCCAAATCTCGTGCACTTGGCGTTGCCATTGACCGGCAGTTTTGCGGGCTAAGCGCAGCAGCCGGACATGAGCCGTTTCCCCGTGTTGGAGCGGCCGACCCCAAAGATAGTCAACACGCTTTAGAAAATAACCAGCAACGGGTAGGTTGATAGCTTGAATGATTTCATCACGGAGTGGCGGCGTGACCCGTTCGTCAGCGTCGACAAACAAAACCCATGCCCCACTCGCCTTGGCTAAGCCGAAGTTGCGCTGTCCGGCAAAATCATTTTGCAGCGCCCGCCGGTAAACCTTAGCGCCTAATTTTTGGGCCAAAACCACGGTTTCGTCTTGAGAGCAATCATCAATTACAATGATCTCATCACACCACCGGAGGCTTTTGAGGCAAGCAGTGATGTTGCCGGCCTCATTTTTGGTCAAAACAATGGCGCTTAACATAAAATTATTTTAGCCCAAGCCAGCGGTCTTTGCCACCACCGCAAATATTTGTTGACAAAAAGCCAGTGACTTCTGAAATGATGATATCTTTTCCACCAACCTTTTTGTCGGCCTTCTTCAAGATGGTGGACCACCGTGACCTGGGGTTCGACCGCCACTTTCAGGCCGGCTCGCTTTGCCCGCAGGCAAAAATCCACGTCCTCGAAGTACAGAAAAAACTGCTCGTCGAATAAACCGATTTTTGGGAAGACCCGGCTTTTGATCAGCATGGCACAGCCCGAAACATAGTCCGGCGCTTGCGTTGGTTTATTTTCCATATGGCTGGTTGTTCCCCAATTAAAATCGACTAATCCGCCGAAATCTTTGACCCAACGGCCGTGGCGCTTAAACTTGATCACCGGCGCCACAATGTCTGCCTGATTTTGCGCCATTAATTTTAAAAAATTGGGCGGGACGACGGCGTCTTGATTGACCAGCAAAATACGGCTGGCTGGCTGGCGAAGGGCCCGCCTGATGCCCAAATTGGCGGCTTTGGCAAAGCCCCGGTTATGCTGGTTATTATCAATCACGATGGCTTTGAGGGACGCCTTTTTTAATGACGCCAGGCACCACTGGAGTTTTGCGCCGCCTCGATAGCTCACAACAATTGCCAACACTTTAATTTTTGACTTCATTGATCGCTTCCATGACTTGACGAGCAAATTTTTGCCAGGAAAAAAGGGCTGCCCGTTTTAAACCGGCTTGGACTAACTGTTTTTGCCGGGTGATCACTTGCCACATCGCTTGGCCGATCGCTTTGGGGTCACTAGGGTCAACCAAAAGGCCGGCCCGGCCGACTACCTCCGGCTGCGAGCCGGTATTCCCCGCCACGACCGGACAACCGCAAGCCAGGGCTTCCACCAAAGGCAAACCAAAACCTTCATAAAACGCCGGCGAGACCAGGGCGGTGGCTTGCTGATATAAACTAACTAACTTTTTTTGGTTTACCAAGCCTAAATTTTTTACTTTCTGGCGGTCCCCGATCAGCGGCGCAAAATTGCCTCCGGCCAGCCACAATTCATAATCAGTTCTGGTTTGGCAAAAGCAAGCGAAGCCCGCCAACAAGCCGGCAATGTTTTTACTGGGTTTGGGCGCCCCGACAAAAAGAAAGGCTTTCTTTTTGGGTTTTGGGCTAGGGCAAAAAATTTTTTGGTCACAGCCCTCCCAAGCTACTTTAATTTTGGCCGTCGGTACCTGGTAAAGCTGTACCAGGTCACGTTTGGTCGCTTGCGAAACCGCCACGATGCGGCTGGCTTTGGCCACCGCCAGCTTGGTAAGTCGTCGCAGTCGCCGACGCTGGGGATAAAATTTGGGCCAATGTTCAAAGCCTAAGTCATGGACAATCACGACTGTTGGGCCGGAAGACCAAGCCGGCAAAGCCTGGGCCGGACCCAAAAATACGGCTGGACGCCGGCAAGCAAGCTGTTTAGGTAAACCCCAAAACCACCATCCTGGCCGCGGTCGCGCCACCAGGTTTTTCATTCTTTTACCGAAAGGGTGTTTAACGAGCTGCCAAGTATAAAGCTCGTAGTGGTTTTGGTGATCAATTTGGGACAGGGTGGTCAGTAGATTGTACGTGGTTTGGTAAACCCCGCCTTTCTTGGCCACCAAACAGCCGGCATCAACCCCGATGGTCATTGCGCCACCTCCCGTAAGCTTTGATCCCCTCGCCAATTCCCTGCCAGGGAGTGGCCAGCGATCGCCAGCTCACTTCGTGGCCGAAGCCAAACATGCCCCGTAAAATTAGATTGGCTCGAGTGAGCAAAACCAGGGGCAGCAGTATTTTGGGTCGATGTTTGAGAAAAAAATAGGTTTCGTTTTTAAAAAAGCCGCGGTACCATTGCAACCGGCCTTCGGTTTTGCGAAAACCGCCGGTCTTGGCGCGCTGGTGAACCACCACTGCCTGCGGTTCAAAAATAATTTGGTGGCCCTCATTGATTGTGCGTAAACAAAGATCGGAATCTTCTCGGATCGGACCGGTGAAATTCTCGTCAAAGCCCTGGAGCTTTTTTAAGACTTCCCGTCGCCAGGAAGCGTTGCAAGTCATCCCTGTCAGCACCATTTGCTTTTGGGAACCGGCAAAGCCATCGGTAAACTGGCCGTACCAGGTAATTTGGCCCACTCGATGGGAATCCCGAAACCTTTTGCTTGACCGATCAATCACCCGGCCGGCCACCGCACCGATGCGGGCGTCGCGATAATTTTTAACGTGATTTTTCAGCAGGTTTTTTTGGCAAATCACGTCGTCATCCAAAAAAAGAATGATCGCCCCCTTAGCTTGGCTGATGCCCAGATTACGGGCCGCCGCCGCGTTAGGCGGGGAATGATGCCAAACTTTAAAGTGCTTCTTTTTTAAAAATGCTTCTTTGGGAGGGAATTTTTTGGTCGATTGGTCAACGACGATAATTTCAAAGCGTGGGTAATCCTGCACCAGCAAGCTCTGCAAGGTGTTCCGCAATGGCTGATCGCGATTAAAAGTCGGGATCACGACGGAAAGCAACCTTGATTTTGGTTTAGCCTTGCCAGACTTCATAGAGATTTTTGATCCATTGAGCTTGGCTAAACTTTTGGCTGGCCAGCAGTCGGGCTTGTCGTCCCATCGCTCGCCTGACTTGGGGATGAGCCAAAAGCCAATCAATTTTTTCCACCCACTTTTTCAAACTGGCTTTCTTAAACAAGAAGCCGGTTTGCTGATCAATGACGATTTCTCGGTTACCGCCAATATCCGTGGCCAAAATTGGTTTGGCCATCGCCGCGGCTTCGAGCAAAGCAGCGGATAAGCCTTCGTGATGCTGTGTGGGGAAAACTACCAGATCAAAAATTTTGGCGTAGGGCCGGATATCACGGCGGAAACCGGGTAAAAGAAAATAATTGCCTAGTTTTTTTTGATGAATTTTTTGCTTGAGCCAGGTCAGTTTTGGCCCGCTGCCGATCAGGACAAACTTTACTTTTTTACCTTGGTTGATGAGTTGCTGGCTAATTTTAAAAAATGCCTCTACTCCCTTGGCGGCGGAGATTGCTCCCACAAACCCGATGACTTTTTCCCCATGCTTGAGATGCCATTTTTGGCGCAACGTTTGCCTTTGCAATTTGGACAAAGGCTGAAACTGATGCAGATCAACCCCAACCGGAACAGTCACCACGCGTTTCTTTGTCAAGCCGTTGGTCAAAAGGTCTTGATAGCTGTCTTGAGAAACGGTAATAATTTTGACAGTTAAGTGACTCCAAAGCCGGTAAAAAAATTTTACTAACCAAGTTTTTTGGGGTTTAAAAAGGGGGCCATGCTCCAGCCAAAAAACCCGATAGCCCTTTGCCCTAAGCAGGGGAGTCAAAATGATTTTTTCTGTCGTCCCCTGCAGGCAGATGGCGTTCAGAGGTTCTTTTTCGTTAATCCTCGTGATGGTTTTAAGCAACACCGTCAGATATTTTGGCAGATGAAAGAGTAGCCCGACCAAATCTTTTTTGGTGCCGACCTCTTTTTTAAAAATCGGTAGTAAAAAAACCCGGCCGCCAAGATTATTGATGCGCCGACTAAATTCCGGCCAAGTAGCAAAAAAAAATAATTTAGTTTCAGGGAAATACCGTCGAAAACCGCGAATCAGGTTGAGATTGTAAATCTCCGCTCCCCCGAACTCCTCCCCTGTTCTTATTAGCAAGACATTCATTTTACTTTTTTAGCAACGATAAGTATTCCTTGGCTTCTGAACTCTCTCATAAATTTTCCCCCCAAAATTATCTTAAAAAATTGTCCCCAAAACCCCCTCTTTGCTTTATTTATAATGCCTCTTTCGTGAGTAATTTTAAATCCTGCTTTTTTTAAAATCGATCTTAAATCTGAAAACGCAAAATAGTGAATGTGTCCACCATCATAGGCCTCTTTGTTATCACTTGTTTTTGGAAATCTTCCTTTAAAGATTAAACTAAATAAATGGCCAGAGAACCTTATATTAGGTGTAGATAAAATAAAAGCGCCATTTTTTTTAAGAACTCTGTAAACCTCTCTTGATAACTTGACAGGGTTTTTAATATGTTCTAATACATCTAAACAGGTAACTACCTCAAAAAGGAAATCTTTATATGGTAATTTCCCATCATTCAAATCGAAAGCTTTGGTTATCAAGCCATTTCGTTTAGCTAATTCCAATTTTTTTCTTGAGTTATCAACGCCATATATTTTAGAAACTCTGTCTTTTACAAAAAAAATAATTTCGCCACTCCCACAGCCAATATCTAACAGTTTGCCTGCTTTTATAACGTATTTAGAGGCCACTTCAACTCGTTCTCCAATTTTTGGTAGCTTCATTTATCCTGTCAATGATTTAATTTTGTACCTATTAATAAAGTAAATAATTGAGAGGTAAACTTCTGTTATTACTGTTGAAACGGATGCTGCTATATAACCATATTTTGGGATAAAAATTAAATTAATAATTATATTAAAAATTAGGGATGTACCTATTGCTTTTAAAATTAATTTTGTTTTCTCTTCTAATAAGAAAGAGTGATAAAAGAGATTATTTACAAAAAATAAAGGCAGGGAGCAAAGTAATATTCTTAAAGGCATGACGCTGCTGGCAAAATCTTGGCCACCTAAGATTTTAATAAGCAACGGGGCAAATACAAAAGCTAAAATAGAAACCAGCAATGAAAGAATTATTGAAATGGTTAAAGAAATTTTCCATAGTCCCACAGTTTCTTTTATTTTTTTGTTATTGGCAAGTTTTGCTAACAATGGATAAATAGTGGCCATGTAAAATCCCCAAACAAGTAACAAATTTTCAACCACTTTATAAGCCAGCCCATAAATTCCCACCTCTTTTATACCCCTTATTATCGACAAAATTAATGTATCGATTTTGAAATACAATAAAGCTAACGCCGAAATGGCAGCTACTGGTAAAGCTTTAACACTAATTTTTTTGGCTAAATTTAGATCAAAACTAAGTTTAATTTTCTTTATCTTATTCAATAAAAAAATGGTTAGAATTAGAGCTGCAAAATTGCCTATCAAAATTGTATTTAAGATATAATAAAAATTTTTTTGCATCAAAACAAAGATAAAAACAAAAGCTACAGTTACAGCTTTTGCCAAGAGGTCTATTAATGCGACCAAATCTAGTCTAAGGTTGGCCTGTAAAATTGTGGTGCCAAAACTATTAAAAAATCCCAAGCCAACTCCGACAGACGCAACAAAAATTCCCCTTTTAACAAGGGGGGAGTAAGGAAGAAACGCGAGAGAAATAAATGCCAAAACAATCGAAATGAAAATTAAAATTATTTTTAACCAGAAAAAAGTGCCATAAATCTTCTCTGGCAAATGCTTCCCTTTGGCAATGTCTCTGCTCATGGTTAACTGCAATCCAGAATCTGCAATAATTCCAAAAAAAGAGAGGTAAACGAAAATTAAAGTAAAATTACCAAAGCCAATTTGCCCAAGATATCTAGTTAATAATCCTACCCCCAAGAATCCCAAAACAGCAGTGCACAGCTTGCTTACAAATTGAACACTGGTGTTAATACCAATTCTATAAAAATAATCTTTCATGAACTTAATTTTAACATTATTGACAAAGAAGCTTTTTTTCTCGTATTATTCCTATAAAGATGATATTTAAAAAGCAGGCAGAAATATTTCTACTGGTAACTTTCATTTTCTTCTGTCTTTTATTCCCTCATAATATTTTTGCTGCATGGACTAGATATGATCAAAATCCAGTTTTTCCTGTCTTTGGTGATGGCTGGGAAAAATATCACGTTCAATGCAGTTCATTAATCAGAGAGCAAGATGTTTACAAAATGTGGTATGGCGCGAACGGTGGAATTGGATGGCGTATTGGCTACGCTTTTTCTCCTGATGGAAAACAAAACTGGCAAAGAGGTGAAGGGCCAGTAATTGATCTTCTTGAAGATATTGCTTGGGGTGAAGAAACAACGGATCCCTATGTTATGTGGGACGATAATCAATATAAGATGTGGTATTCCTCTTTACAAGGTATGTTTCCGTCGAGTGGGCCAGATAGATATCGCACAAAATATGCCACGTCTGCCGATGGCATTAATTGGGAAGAAAATGACTGGGTACTAAGGGGAACCCCGGGAGAATGGGACAGTGGTGGTATTGCTAGGGGGCTGACGGTGCTGAAGATGGGAGATGAATACAAGATGTGGTATGCGGGCGGGAATGAGAAGCAGATGGGAACACTTGAGGAAAAGTGGCGGATTGGCTACGCGACCTCTCCGGACGGCATCAATTGGACGAAATATGCCGGTAATCCCGTCATTGAGCCGATCGAGTGGTGGGAACGAAACATGGTCAGTTATCCCAACGTCATTTATGAAGACGGCGTTTATCACATGTTTTATGCAGCAACAAGCCTCAATTTACCGGTAAGCATTGTTTACGCCATTTCCACCGATGGCATTCATTGGGAAAAACCAGCCAGCAAAAATCCGGTTTTCGGCACTGGTCCAGCCAGCTCTTTTGATAGCAGATACGTTGCCTCCCCTTTTGTGATTAAAGAGGGTGACATTTTCAGAATTTGGTATGACGGTTTAGCCAGCGATCATTGGCAAATCGGCTACATTGAAGGTAATTTTGATGACGTGGCCACACCGACACCCACCCCAACCCCTACCCCGCCGCTTCAGCCCATTGTGCTTCTCCCTGGTTTGGGAGCCAGTTGGAATTACCAGGCCATGATTTTGGGGGAAGACCAACCGCAGGAGAACTGGCGCATGACCCCGGGGGTTCGTGACTATGACGGTTTGATCGAAACGCTGGAAAACGCCGGTTATCAAAAAAATGACGATCTTTTTATTTTTAATTACGACTGGCGCCAGCCGGTAAATCAAATCGCTGACCAGTTGGAGGAATTTCTTCAAAAATGGGTCTACCCTAAAGCGGAGGATAAAATTGACCTCATCGGTCACAGCCTGGGTGGTTTGGCCGCCAGAACCTATTTGCAACAATATCCTGATCATCAAGTTGACCAGCTGATCACCCTTGGCTCACCGCACCGTGGCAGCGTCAAAGTTTACCCTATCTGGGAAGGGGGTGTTTTAACCAGCAGTTTTCCATTTTGGCAAAGGCTAGCGATTAGTTTGCTGTTGCAACTGAATCGGCAGCATTATTTTACCGCTGTCCAAGCAGTGAGGGCCTTTGCGCCCGGTCTTAAAGACCTTCTGCCTATTTTCCCGTATCTTAAGGAGTGCGGCGAGTGCATTCCGGTCTCTTGGATGGATCAGCAAAATATTTGGCTGAAGAAGTTAAACGAGGCGGCCGATGAGAGGCTTTTTTTATCACTGCACACTTTTGCCGGCCGGATTCCCGACAGCACCCTGCGCTGGATCCACGTTACCTCCCCCAGTTGGATCGAAAGACTGGCAGGGCTTTGGACAGACGGCAAACCAACTGGAAAGGAGGAGCTTGATGACGGTGACGAAACCGTGCTCAGCCAAAGCGCCGAGTTTGGCAATCAAGTTACTCTCATTGAAGGCGCTAACCACAGTGAGATATTAACCTCTGCTGCCAGCCAAGCCAAAATTATGGAGGTTCTTGGCTTGGCGCCAACGTCCGTTTCCACCGTTTCTGAAAATATCAATGATTCT
>PFEM01000003.1:22067-23719 GCA_002793635.1 Candidatus Shapirobacteria bacterium CG10_big_fil_rev_8_21_14_0_10_48_15 | reverse complement strand
ACGCTGGTGAAAATCTGGCGCGGGATTTTATGGATTCCGGCTCGATGGTGACGGCTTGGATGAATTCGCCGACCCATCGGGATAATATTGTCAACAGCCACTACCAAGAGATTGGTTTGGCGGTGGTTAACGGCAGCCTGGATGGCGTGGAGACCACTTTGGTAGTCCAGGTTTTCGGAACCCCGACGCCGGCTCCACTTCCCGAGTCGGTAGGTGGCCGTCAGTCGAGTTTGCTTAACCGTTTGCAGTTGCCCCAAGTCAGCGCGGCGACGGCTAGCGAGCGGTTATCCGCCGCCAGTCAGCAAACTAATAGGGCTTTGGTTTCTCCCTTTTTGTTGACCAAGACGTTGACCGTCTTTTTGTTGGGTCTGGTTTTGGGCGCTTTAGTCATTGACGCCTGGCTGGTGACCCGGCGGCGGGTAGTCCGTCTGGCCGGCAAAAACCTGGCCCACTTGATTTTTATTGGGACAATTTTGTTAATGGTTTGGCTCACCCTGCCCGGCGCGATTTTATGAAAGAAGCAAAATATTATTTAATTTTAGCAGTCGCTTTAATGATCGGCTTAGGCCTATTTATTTTCTTTGGCTACAATCGCTGGCTGCAAATGCTGGTCGTAGTCGGGCTGGGGGTAATTTATGTGCTTTGGGGAGTGGTTTATCACCATGCCCAAAAAGAACTTTACCTGCGGGTGATTTTGGAATACGTGGCTGTGGCCGTAGCCACCTGCCTGGCAGTGATCTTTTTGCTCCTCCGCGCTTAAAGTGATAAAATTGACGCCAAATGACCCAAGACCACCCTCTTTTTTTTAATCCTACCCAGGGCAAGTTGACTACCGATGAGGTAGTGGGGGCGCTGGTGACTTTTATGAACGAAGAGCCTGATTATTTTTACCGCCTGGTGGTGGGGACGGATTCCAAATCCGGTCGTTTGACCAAAGCCAGCCGTGTGTCCTTTGTCAGCGCCATCGTGATTCACCGACAAGGCAAGGGCGGCCGTTACTTTTGGCAGCGCCAGCAAGTCGGCAATATTGCCAGTCTGCGGGACAAGATTTATACCGAAACCCTATTGTCAATTCAGCTGGCGGAAAAAATGGTGCCTAAATTAACCAAGCAGCTCAATGGCCAGCGTTACCGGCTGGAAATCCACATTGATGTTGGTGACGTCGGGCCCACGCGCGAGATGATCAAGGAAGTGGTGGGGATGGTCAATGGCAATGGCTTTACCGCCAAGACCAAGCCGGAATCTTATGGGGCCTCTTGTATCGCCGATAAGCATACTTGAAAAGCGTCTTCTAATTGTTTAGCATTAAACCAGCAAGGGGGTGATGAGGAAATGAAAAAAATTCTTTTAGCGGTGGTGGCCATTGCGGCCGTCGCCGGCTTAAGCTTGATTAGCTTTTACAATTCTTTGGTTGGCCAGCGAGAGGCGGTTGACAATCAGTGGGCGCAAGTTGAAACCCAGTATCAACGTCGTTTTGACCTGATTCCCAATTTAGTCAATTCGGTTAAGGGTATTATGGCTCAAGAGCAGACGGTTTTTGGGCAGATTGCCGAGGCACGGACACGCTATTCCGGAGCGGTTTCCCCGGAAGAAAGAGTGGCGGCGGCTGGTCAGGTCGAGTCAGCTTTGGCTCGTTTACTGGTGGTCATCGA
>PFEM01000003.1:11708-22008 GCA_002793635.1 Candidatus Shapirobacteria bacterium CG10_big_fil_rev_8_21_14_0_10_48_15 | reverse complement strand
TATCCGGAACTGCGGTCATCTGAGAACGTGACGCAACTAATGGACGAGCTGGCGGGCACCGAAAACCGCGTGGCCGTCGAGCGGCGACGCTACAATGATTTGGTCAGGGAATTTAATGTCAAGATCAAAAAATTCCCCGCTAATTTAGTGGCGGGTGTTTTTGGTTTTACCCCGCGAGCTTTTTTTGAATCTGCAGAGGCGGCGGCTCCTCCTCCGGTAGTTGACTTGAGCTTATAAAAATGGCACCAAAAAAGATTCTGATCGGGATTTGGTTAGCGGCGGCTTTTTGGCTGGCTTTTATCCGGCCGGTTTGGGCGCGTCAGTGGGATTATAAACCGACGGGTTACGTCAATGATTACGCCCAGGTTTTTTCACCTTCTTATCGCCAAGAACTGGAAGCCAAACTGCGTGCTTTGGAAGCAGCCACTTCCGCCCAGCTTGCCGTGGTGACGATCGAGTCTTTGGAAGGCGACTCCATTGAGCCGGTGGCGGTGCAGTTGTTTGAGCAGTGGCAAATCGGTGAGCAGGCTAAAGATAACGGCATTTTGCTTTTGATTGCCTTTAGTGATCGCCAAGTGCGGCTTGAAGTTGGTTATGGCTTAGAGTCGGTGATTACCGATGGCCGCGCCGGACGGATTATTCGTGAGCAAATTGCCCCGGCTTTCAAGCGCGATGATTATGAAGGAGGCGTGGAGCTGGCGATTGAAGAAATTACCACCTACCTTCACCTCGGCGAGCCGGTCAGTGAAACCGTCAAAACCGAGGCCGCCCCGATGTTTTCTTTACTGGTTTTCATTTCTTTGATCATCGTTTATGCCGCTTCTTTTTTGAGTCGCAGCCGCCGGATTTGGCCGGGTGGCATTTTGGGCATTGTTTTTGGTTTAGCCTTGGGGGCGATCAACGGGGCCGTTCTTTGGCTCGTTTTGTGGCCAATTTTTTTGGGATTTTTGGGGCTGTTTCTTGACTGGTTTTTCTCCCGCAATTACCAAAAGCGAAAAAGTCAGGGTAAGTCCACCAGTTTTTGGTCCAGTTGGGGCGGTTTTTCTTCTGGTGGTGGCAGTGGTGGGGGCAGTTTTGGTGGGTTTGGCGGCGGCTCTTCCGGTGGCGGCGGCGCCAGCGGCAGTTGGTAAAGGAAGCGTTAGAGCAAATCAGGACGCCGCCGCCGGGTTCTTTTCAGAGCTTGTTGGGCCTGCCAGGCAGCGACTTTGGCGTGATCGCCGGACAGCAAGACCGCCGGCACTTTCCAGCCTTGAAAATCAGCCGGCCGGGTGTATTGCGGATACTCTAATAGTTGACCGGTTTGCGCGTGACGCGTGACGGGTAACGGGTTAGCAAACGATTCGTTTCTGGTGGCGGCTAATTTTTTCAAAACGCCGGGGAGTAAACGGGTGATGGCGTCGGTCATTACCATAGCCGGTAACTCGCCGCCGGTTAAAACATAGTCACCGATCGAAATCTCTTCATCCACCAAAAACTCCCGAATTCTCTCGTCCACGCCCTCATAATGGCCGCAAATTAAAATTAAATGCTTTTGTTTTGAGAGGTTACCGGCGATCTTTTGGTTAAAAACTTTGCCTTGGGGAGTCAGCAGAATAACTTTTTGTTGGCTGGTTTTGGAGTGACGGGTTAATTCTTTCAACGCCTTATAAATTGGTTCGACCATCAGCACCATGCCCACACCGCCGCCAAAAGGCCGATCATCCACCGTTTGGTGCTTGTCAGCGGTCCATTGCCGCAGGTCATGAAGATTAACCGTGATCAGCCCCTTGCCCATGGCCCGTTTGACGATTGATTCGGCGAAGGGGCCTTGAAACATTTTTGGGAAAAGCGTCAGAATGTCAATTTTGATCATGTTTGTATTTTATCAGGAAATTTGCTAGAGTAAAAATCATGGCCAAAGTCAGGGTGGTTAACTTACTGTCTACTTACAACGAGAAAGAGAATGTGCAGCCGATGGTGACGACTTTGGAAGCCATCGCGGTCAAGCTGCCCCAATACGAATTTGTCACTTTGGTGGTGGACAGTCACTCCCCGGACGGCACCGGCCAGATTGTCAAAGACTTGGCCAAAACCAGAAAAAATCTTTATCTTTTGGAAACGCCGCGGGGGTTGGGAATTTCTTTGCTTCAGGGGTACCAATACGCGCTTAAGGAGTTGCAAGCAGGGATTGTGATTCCCAATGATTGTGATTTCCAATGGGATCCGCAGTTGATTCCCCAAATGCTGGCCAAAATGGAGCAGGGCTATGACGTGGTGGTGCCTTCGCGTCACCTCAAGGGCGGCGGGGACAACTTCAGCGCCTTTCGCAAGCTGACTCATTTTATTTCCAACGATCTTTTTAATTATTATTGGGCGGGGATTCGGGAGGTCAAAGATCTGGCGGGCAACTTCAAGGTGATTCGGGTCAAGGGGATTTTGGATCAAGTGCCCCTGGAAAAACTCAACGTCAAGGGCTTTGTGATCCAGTCCACGATGATTTATGAATTGTCCAAGACGGGAGCTAAATTTGTCGAAATTCCGGCGGTTTATGGTGAGCGTCGGGCGGGTGAAGCGAAAGTGGGTTTTAACGCCCAGTTTATCAAGGATATTTTGGAAACGGTCAAAAACGCCACGCGGATTCGCCTCGAGCGCTCCCAGCAGTTTTTCAGGTTTGCCGTCGTTGGTTTTGCCGGCTATATCATCAACGCTATAGCGCTGCAGATTTTTGCCGAAGTTATGCATCTGGGCGAATCATTCGCTTGGCTGTTTTCCACCGAACTGTCAATTATTTCCAATTTTACTTTTAATAATTTATGGACATTTAAAAAGCATCAAATTCAAGGAATCGGCTCGCTGATCAAGAAGTTTTTTCATTTTAATTTGACTTCTTTGGGGGCCTTGATGATTATGACAACCGCCGGCACGGTGGGGGTCAAGTTGCTGGGCGAGCAATACCGCCAAATCCTGCTGCCTTTTATCATTGTCTTTTTGGTCGTGCCCTACAACTACTTCATGTACACCCGTTTCATCTGGCGGACGAAGAAAAAGTAGGATGAAAAAGCTCAAGGAGCTGTCGGTTTTTTTTCCGGCTTACAACGAACAAGCCAATATTGCGGCGACGGTCACCAAAGCGGCCGCCATTCTCCCGCAAGTGGCCCAAAAATGGGAGATCTTGGTAGTCAATGATGGCTCGAAGGATGAGACCAGCCAGATAGTTAACCAGTTAATCAAGCAAATCAAGAACTTGCGAATGATTACCCACGCGCCCAACCGTGGTTATGGCGGGGCGCTGCAAACCGGTTTGTATGAATCTCGATATGATTGGGTGGCCTTTACCGATGCTGACGGCCAATTTGATTTTGCGGAAATCAGCCGGTTGATTGCCAAACAAAGCCAAACCAAGGCAGACTTGGTGCTTGGCTATTACCTTAGGCGTCAAGTGCCGGCTTACCGGCTTTGGGGGACTAAAGCCTGGCAGCTGATGGTTCGGTTGCTTTTTGGTCTTAAGGTGCGGGACATTGATTGCGGCTTTAAATTAATTAAGCGAGCCGTCATCAAAAAAATTCCCAGGTTAGAGGCGGAAAGGGGCCCGTTTATTTCCAGCGAGTTGCTGGTTAAAGCCCAGCAAGCGGGTTTTAAATTTGCCGAAATTGGGGTGCATCATTTTCCGCGGGTTGCCGGCGCCGCCACCGGCGCGAGTTTAAAAGTAATTTTGAGCGGTCTTAAAGACCTTTTCCAACTACGTCGAAAATTACTACAATGATATATATCATTTAAGTGAAAAAAGAAAAAATAATTTTGTTATTTATTTTGCTACTGGCGGCGTTTTTACGGCTTTACAAGATTCAAGGTTACCTGACTTTTCTGGGGGACGAAGGCCGTGACGTGCTGGTCGTCAAGCGGCTGTTGCTTGATCATAAGCTGACTTTGCTGGGTCCGACCGCCAGTGTCGGCGGCTTTTTTTTGGGCCCGTTTTATTATTATCTCATTGCCCCTTTTCTGTGGCTGTTTGGGATGAATCCGATCGGCCCGGCCGTGATGGTCGCCTTGTTTGGGGTGGCCACCGTTTGGTTGATTTATTTTGTCGGTAAGCGATTTTTTGACGTGCCGACCGGTTTGCTGGCCGCGGGTCTTTATGCCATTTCACCGGTGGTGATCACCTATTCCCATTCTTCTTGGAATCCCAACCTGATGCCCTTTTTCAGTTTGCTGATTATTTGGTTTGCCTGGCAGGCGACCCAGAAAAAAGACCTCAAACTTTTAGGCTTGATCGGCTTTTTGTTTGGCTTGGCTTTGCAGCTTCATTATTTGACGGTTTTTCTAATGGTAATTGTCGGCATTTATTGGCTGTTTTTTGGTCAGCAGTGTAACAATTGGCGTGCTTATTTTTGGTTGGTGGGTGGGTTTGCCATTGGCTGGTCGCCGTTTCTGGCTTTTGAACTGCGGCATAATTTTCCGAATTTTCGTTCGCTGGTTGATTTTTTGTTGCACGGCGAAGAAACTGGTTTTGTTTGGAAAAATTTCCTGCCGACGATCGGAAATGTTAGCTTGCGGTTGTTTGAGAGGCTAGTGGTCGCTAACCAAAAAGTTTTGGCAGAGATCTTGCTGTTGCTCACTTTGCCACTGGCTGGCTACCAATGGGTGAAGCAAAAGGGCCGCCAGACTTTTTGGCCGCTTTTGGGCCTATGGTTGGTTTTGGGAATCGGTTTGTTTGGTTTTTATCAGGACAGTATTTACGATTATTATTTTGGCTTCATGTTTCCGTTGCCTTTTTTGCTGACCGCTTTTGCTTTAGTTAGACTCGCCAAAAAGGGTAGACTTGGTTGCTTGGTTGCTTGGTCACTCGGCCTCTTGATTATCTTCGTTAATTGGCAGGCCAATCCTTTTTACCGCTCGCCCAATTATCAACTGCGTCAGGCCGAGCAGATTAGCCGGATTGTTTACGATAATACCAGTGGTCAGCCGTTTAATTTTGCCCTGATTACCGGCCAGAATTCTGATCACGCTTATCGCTACTTCTTGGAGCTTTGGGGAGCCCGGCCCGTGACGATTGAAGGGCTACTGGTGGATCCGGAGCGCAGAACAGTCACTGATCAATTGCTAGTCGTTTGCGAGGTCGATGATTGCCACCCCCTGGGCCACTCGCTTTGGGAGATTGCCGGTTTTGGCCGAGCGGAAATTGTCGACCAGTGGTCGGCGCCAGGCGGGATTACGGTGATGAGGCTCATTCATTGGGAGGCAAGAAGTGAATCACCAGAAGATTAGCTGTTTCGGACTAATTTTTCTTTTGTCTTTTTTAGCCACCTTTTTGGTTCTGCAGCAGCCTTTATTATTTCACACCCACGATGGGCCGGTTCATCTGGCGCGGCAGGCGGCTTGGTTTAAACTTTTTTGGGAGGGCCAAATACCGCCTCGTTGGGCGGATGGTTTTAACTATGGCTCTGGTTCCCCGGTTTTAATTTTTATGTATCCTTGGCCTTATTTTTTAGGCAGTCTTTTTTTGGGTGTCGGCCTTAATTTGGCCACTACTTTCAAGATTGTTTGCTTGCTAAGTTTTTGGTTGTCAGGCATTTTTTTGTTCGGTTTTGCCCGAGAGTTTTTGGGGGATGAAAAAAAAGCCTTGTTGGCCAGCATTCTATACCAATTTGCCAGCTTTCGTTTTGCGGAAATCATCATCCGCGGCGCTTACGGCGAAATCTGGGCTTATACTTTTCTTCCTTTAGTGCTGTGGGGGTTAACCAAAATTACCCACAAGCGGTATTGGACCGGCTTTTTGCTGACCAGTTTTGGCAGTGGGCTTTTGATTTTAAGTCATAATTCCGTTAGCCTAGCCTTTTTTTTGACGGCGATCCTCTTTGCCTTTTTTTTCAACCGACAGCTCACCAAGCTGATTGCCAGCGGTCTGGCGCTTGTTTTTGGGCTAGGGCTAGCGGCCTTTTATTGGCTGCCGGCGTTGTATGAACATCGTTTCACTTATGGCGATCTTTTTATGAAAGATATTTTCAAAGATCACTTCCCAACTTTGACCCAGCTTTTTCTACCCAATTTTTTAAACACGGCCAGTAGCCAAGTGGGTGATGTGCCGGTTCAAATTGGGTTTTTTCATCTTTTGGCTTTATTTTTGGCCATTGTCTTTTATTGCCGTCTCAAAAAGTCGCGAGAGAAAAAATTACTCGTTTTTTGTCTGGTGATTAGTGCGTTGGCTTTATTTTTGATGCAGCCTATCAGCCAACCGCTGTGGAACAAAATTGCCTTACTGCGTCAATTTCAATTTCCCTGGCGTTTACTTTCCCTGATAGTTTTGGCCAGCTCCTTGGCAGGGGCGGTAGTTTATTCGCGTTGCCGCTGGCTGATTATTATTTTGGTCGTTTTGGCTTCCGTGGCTTATTGGCGGCCGACCGGTTTTGATGCTGTTGACGAGGCAGGTTTTTGGGATTACCCACTTTCCAGTACTTACTACGGTGAAGCTGACACGATTTGGTTGGCGCACCAGCCAAGTCAATATCCGGAGCAAGAAGTGGCGATTGTTGCGGGAGAGGGCCAGATCGCTGCTTTTCAAAAAAGCTTTGATCAGCAAGCGTTCACGGTTGCAGCCCAAACAAAGGTTAATGTTCTTAGCCACACGCAATTTTTCCCCGGTTGGCGAGTTTATGTCGATGGCCAGGAGACCCAAATTGAGTTTCAAGATCAAAACTATCGGGGGCTGGTTACCTTTCGTCTGCCTGCCGGCAGGCACCAAGTGCTGATTAAGTTCACGCACACTAAAGACCGTTTGCTGGCCGAAATGATTTCCTTGCTTAGCCTGATGGGTTGTTTACTTGTTTTTGCCCTGAAAAGAGATAAAATCTTGGCTCACCTTGGTCAACGATGGTCTGCTGCAAAAAGGCGGCGGCTTTTTGCAAAGCTTGATCATTGATTTCCTCTGCCCAAATGACTACCAACTGATTTTTGTGAAGTTCGTCGGCGAGCTGGAAGTCACCAAATTCGTAGCGGTCAAATGATCTGACGTGATTAAAACCGTCTGGGGTCGTCGGATAATAAACCACTGTTTTTTGAAATTCCCGGGGGTCAAATTGTTGATAAAACAAAAAATAAATGTATGGGGAATAATCCGGTCGAGACATTAAAACCTTCCTTGCAAGATTTTTTTCCTGCCCCAACTCATTGACCAGTTGTTGGTAGCCTGCCCCCCAGTTTAAAGCGCGCAAGCGAGGTAAATCAATAAAGTAGTTCTGGTACATTTTTATTAGGCTAAACCCCAGCAGGGTTAAGATCAACAATTCAAAAACAAACTTTGGTTTTTTTAGGCTTTGCTGGATTTGGCTTGCTCCCAAAGCCAGACAGACTACCAAGGGAAAAATCATGGGGAAGACACGGCCGGAATTAGGGGCGTCTTTGGTTAAACTGGAAGCAAGCGGGCTGATGATGAGCCATCCCAAGATTAGCCAACGGGATTTTTGTTTTTGTTTGGCTAAAAGGGAGACACCGAGCCAAAAGAGGGGGTACTGCCACCAAAAAATATTGCCCATTCCCGGAAAGTTATGCAGTGGGTGGCTACCGCCCTTGATGGCCAAAAAATTAGGCCCAAAGGTAGCCAAATAGTTTTTTACAAAAAGCTTGGTAAAGACGATCGGCCGATTGTAAACCAGTCTGCTCCAAAGAGTGTTGCCTTTGGCTGTTCGGGGCAGTTCTATTTGAGCGTGAATGGTGACCGGGTCGTTTAAAAAGCTGATGGAGGCTTTAACTTTTGCTCCTGAAAAAGCGCTTTGATATATCAGGGCGGCTAAAAAAGCCAAAATTAACAAAGAGAAAAATGTCTGTCGGGGAAATTTTTTAAGCTCCCTAAAGTAGACGACGGCTAAACAGGCGACCAGCAAGGGAGTCAAGACCAAAAAGCCATGGTAGGTAAACAAGCTCAAGCCAAACAATAGACCGGCCAGGGGCCATAAAGCGGGTTTCTTAAGGCCTTTAAAAAACAGCCAGGTAGCGGCAAGCAAGCAAGTAAAGCCTAAATTAACTTCGTGATTATAGCGAGAAAAATGGAAATGCCAAGGCAAAATTGCCAAAAAAACTGCCGCCCACCGAGCTAAATTTTTGTCGGCAAAGATTTGCTTGACCAGTAAATAAATTAAGCCTATCCCTGCCAAGCCGGCTAGAGCTGAAGGTAGCAAGACGGCACTTTCCTTGAGGCCGAAAATCAGCAAAAAGGGGATGGTGAGATAAACATAAGCGGGTTGTTTCCAATCGCCAAATGACCGGAAGGTCAGCGGCCAGCGCCGGCCGTATTCGTCTCGACCGGTTTTTAGCAGTGAATAAGCCGTATAGCCAATGGAAGCCCCATCCCGGTTGAGCCCCGGCGGGACCCTACCCAACTGCCAAAAGCGTAAAAAGATGGCTCCCATGATTAGCAATCCGATAATGATTTTCCACCAACTCTCCCTTGTTTTCATTGCTTGCCCATTATAAACTATATCAGCATGACCAAGCGCCGGCCATATTTATCAGTGGTTATTCCTTGTTACAACGAAGCCAAAAATTTACAGCGGGGCGTGCTTGATGAAGTGCGCGGGTTTCTCCAAAAGCAAAAATATTCTTATGAGGTCATTATTGCGGATGATGAATCGACGGATGGCAGTTTGGATTTTACCAGCCAATATTGCCGGGGGCAGCCGCATTTTAGGCTGCTGAAAAATCCTCACGGCGGCAAGGCGTTTGCGGTTCGGGCGGGAGTTCAAGCGGCCAAAGGCGAAATTGTTTTGTTTACGGATATGGACCAATCAACCCCTTTGCCGGAAGTGAAAAAACTACTGCCCTTTTTTAAAAAGAATTATCAGGTGGTGATTGGCTCTCGCGGTCAGGCTCGAAGCGGTTTTTCCTTGGTGCGTCAGCTGGGTTCGTCAGTTTTTCGCCTGCTGCGGCAAATTTTGCTTTTGCCGGGGATTGTTGACACCCAGTGTGGCTTTAAAACCTTTGAAAGCAAAGTTGCCAAAGACTTGTTTTCCCGGCTGACAATTTTTCAAAAAAAGCCTGGAGGTAAGGGGTGGAAGGTGGGTGCTTTTGATGTGGAGTTGTTGTTTGTCGCTCAAAAGCGGCATTACAAAATTGCCGAAGTGCCGGTGACCTGGCATGACCGTGATGCCGCCGTTGCCAGCAAGGGCAAAAAATATTTTAAGGAGTCCAAGCAAATGCTTCAAGAAATTTTGCGGGTTAAACTCAATGACCTTCAGGGTGAATATCGTTAAAGCCGGCTGGCTTTGGCTGATCGGGGGATTAGCCCTATTTTTTTATTCCTTTACTCAAATCGATTTAGGCCTGACTTTGACGCGGGCCTCTTGGTGGCAGACAGTGCAGCGGGCTTTTCAGCAAATTGGCTATTTCCAACGGCCGCTGTCGACAATTTTGTATTTACTGATTTTGGGGTTCCTGTTTGTTTTTTATTTTTTATTGATTCGTTCCCGAGGAGAATATTCGTCCTGCCCGCTCGTGCCTCGCAAAGGCGGGTGGGCCACCGCGGGAGCGGAGTGGTTGGGGATTTGGCCGCTGATTTTTTTGACCGTGGCAATTTTAGGGCTGGCTTACAACGCTTTTTCTTATGACCTTTTCAACTATATCTTTGATGCCAAAATAGTGACCTTTTATCACCAAAATCCTTTTCAGCACAAGGCTTTGGATTATCCCGCTGACCCGATGCTGGGGTTTATGCACTGGACCCACCGCACCTTTCCTTATGGTCCGATTTGGCTGCTGGTTTCTCTGCCGATTTCCCTTTTGGGTTTTGGCAAGCTTTTACCGACGATGATTTTGTTTAAAGCCTTAGCCGTGGCTAGTTATCTTGGTGCTTGCTGGTTGGTTTGGAAACTGGCCGCGGCAGACAAAAAAGTTTTGGCTTTTTTTGCCTTTAGCCCTTTGGTAGTAGTGGAGACTTTGGTTTCCGGCCATCATGATTTGCTGATGATGGCGCTGGCTTTGGCGGGTTTTTATTGCTTGCAAAAAAAACGCCTGTGGCTGGCGTGGTTGATGCTGGGGCTGTCGATCGGGATTAAATTTGCGACCGGATTTTTGGTGCCAGTATTTTTGTGGGTGAGTTGGCGGCAGTATCGGGGCAAAAAAGTGGCTTGGTCGCAGGTTTGGTGGTTAAGTTTTGGGCTGATGGTCATGGCCATGCTGATGGCCGTTTATCGGGCCGAGCACCTGATGCCGTGGTATTTTTTGTATGCTTTCCCCTTTGCTGCCTTGTTGGCCAAAAATTGGCTTTTTTGGCTGGTAGGGATTTTTTCTTTAGGGTTGCTTTTAACTTACGCGCCCTTTTTGTATTACGGCC
>PFEM01000003.1:0-11666 GCA_002793635.1 Candidatus Shapirobacteria bacterium CG10_big_fil_rev_8_21_14_0_10_48_15 | reverse complement strand
AATTCCCTTTTAGATCAACCGCTGCCGCGAGGCGCTCGCCAAAAGCGGGATTGGGTTTTGGTTCTGTTAGGTTGGATTTTTATTATTTTGACCCCCTTTGCCCTTTATTTATTATTTTTTGAATAGAAAAATCCGGGCTTCAGCAAGCGTTGCGGCAGTAACCAGTTGCCATTGTTTAAGATCAACGGCTTTCTGCTCTTGCAGGGGCGGGCAGCGGGGCAGACATTCGGTTTCCACCACTGACATTTTTTGGACGGTTTGTTCGTTGGGGCAAACCGGTTGGGTGCAAATCAAAAAAAGTTGGCAGGCATTTTCATTTTTAAGGGGCTCGACAGGAGCTTGATTGAGCTTGAGAAAATAACGGAAATGAGCGTCGGACGGCGACCTGGCGGACAAAAGTAAAATTGAAAACGGTTGTTGACCGGCTTTTTGGCTGATGAATTGGCTGACCGTCTCTGCACGGCTTAGGTCATTGGTGACGGCAAAATTGTTGTGGTAGGTTTTCAAATTTATCAAGGCAAGGAGAAAGCCGCCAATGAAGAGCAGCTTAGTTTTCTTGATCAGGGAAAAAAAAGAAGCCAAGAGCAAAAAGGGTAAAATCCAAATAAAGTTAGCGTAGTGCGGTGAGCTTGAACCCGGAAAGAAGGTTAAAACTAAAATACCAGTCAAAAACCAGGACAAAAAAAACCAGTGCCAGTGATTTTTACCTTTAATTAGCGGCAAGAAGCTGATGATTGCCCCTAAAGACAATATTAACCAGTTTGGCCCAACCGTCAAAATTGCCCGGAATTGCTGGGCCAGCAGCACCAAGGGGTTGGTCACGGATCGGTTTGGTGTTAGCGTGAGTTTTTCCATCAAAAAGAGAATCAGATTTTTGAAATCGACAAATTGATTTTGAAATTGAAAAACTAAAAAAGGCAGCAAAGCCAAGACAAAAGTTAAAAAGCCAATTAATGACCACGGAAAGTGTTTGCCACGAATTTTGAAGGTCCACCAGCCCAAAACAGGGAAAAGCAAAAAATAGGCCGGCATATAAAGCTGAACAGCCAGACTTAAAAAAAGGCCAAGATAAATAAACCAGCAGTATTTTTTTTCAACCTGAATTTGGTAAATAGCCCCAATAATCAGCAAGCTGAAAAAAGGCACCGGAATCGGGTTCCAAAGGCCCGAAGTTTGTTGGATGACGAGCGGGGAAGTGGCATACAAAAGGGCGGCAATTAAAGCTGGTTTTTGACCAAAAAATTTTGTCCCCAGCCAATAAATTAAATAAGTACTCATCACTCCCAAAAAAGTGGTAAACAAAATTGGCCCTAAAGGATGAAAATGACTCATTAAAAGCGAAGGCATGATGAGGTAGTAATAGCTGGGGCCGGCATGAACGCCTTCATTGGAAAGCGGGCCAACCAGGGGTAGTTGGCCGGCCAGTAAAGACTCTCTTGCTTCCAGTAGATCACGGCCTTGATCGCCCAGAAAAGTCGCCCGTTCGGGCAAACGGTAAAAACGCAAAAATACGGCCAACAGCAGAATTATTCCCAGGAAGATTTTTTTGATCACCCTAATATTGTATAATTCCCTTGTATGTTTTTCAAAGTCGCGGCCAAGCAGAAGAATTGCCTCACCGTTTTTTTGGTTTTAATCGCCTTTTTTCTTGCTTCTCGCCTGACCAATTTGACCCAATGGCCTATTTTTGTTGATGAGGCCATTTATCTTCGTTGGGCCCAGATTGCCCAAAATGATGCCAATTGGCGGTTTATTTCTTTGGTTGATGGCAAGCAGCCCCTTTTTGTTTGGCTGACGATGGTGATGATGGAAGCGGTGGCGGACCCGCTCGTAGCGGGAAGATTAGTTTCTGTTTTGACTGGGTTGGCTTCGATGCTGATCATCGGCATTTTGGGATGGGTTCTTTTCCGGTCACGGCGGTTGGCTTTTTTGGCTTCCCTGCTTTATTTAGTTTTTCCCTTCGCTTTGGTTTATGACCGGATGGCCCTGATGGATGGCTTGGTGGGGACTTGGACTCTTTTGAGTTTGCTGCTGGCGGTTTTGCTGGTGAAATACCGACGACTTGATGTGGCTTTGCTTTTGGGGGCGGCTTTAGGCGGTGGCATTTTAACCAAGAGCTCCGGATTTTTAAATATTTATTTTCTGCCGCTGACTCTGCTTATTTTTGACTGGCAAAGCCAGCGGCGCTGGCGTCGGCTGGTCAAGTGGGCAGGTTTGGCCTTGTTGGCGGTGATTATTTCGCAAGTTATTTACAGCGTTTTGCGGTTGTCGCCGTTTTTCCACATTATTGAGCAAAAAAATGCTTTTTTTGTACACCCTTTATCAGAATGGCTGGAGCATCCCTTTGATTTTTTAAGAAGCAATTTTCGTGGTCTGCTGAATTGGCTGATTAGTTATTTGACTTGGCCGGTGTTTGCCTTGGCAGTTGGTTCGTTTGGCTTGGACAAGAAACAATTTTGGCCCAAGGCGCTTTTGTTTTTGTGGTTTCTGGCTCCCTTTAGTGCTTTAACTTTATTTGGCAAGACGCTTTACCCGCGCTTTATTTTTTTTATGAGTTTGCCATTGCTTTTGCTAGCGGCCTGGAGTTTAGAGACGATCACCAGGCGGTTAAAAAATAATCGGCTGTCAATTTTAATCGGCCTTTTATTTTTTATCTTGCCTTTGCGGCTGGATTTTCAAGTTCTTTTTCAGCCCGAAAAGGCCGCGATTGCCCGGTCCGATCAAGATCAGTATATCAGAAGCTGGCCGGCCGGTTACGGCGTCAAGGAGATTGTTGCCTGGGCCAAAAAAGAGGCCGAAAACAAAAAAATCTTTATTGCCACCGAGGGCACTTTTGGCCTAATGCCGGCCTCTTTAGAACTTTATCTTTGGGACAATCCCAATGTTGAAATTAAAGGTTTTTTTCCGGTCAATGAAATTCCCGCGGCAGTGTTAGACAAGGCGGCAAAAATACCGACTTTTTTTGTTTTTAACGAAACCGTAGCAGTGCCTGGTAGTTGGCCCTTGAAATTGGTGGCGGAGTATCCCCGGCCCGACCCCAGATTTTCGATGAGGCTTTATCAAGTACGAGCGGATTATTGATGAAGCGTCAAAACTGGTTGATGCTGGGGCTTTTTTTACTCGTGGCCATGATTTTTTTTTGGCCCACTTTTTTAAAAGGCAGCCTTCCTTTCCCCGGTGATTTACTGATTGCCGAATATGCGCCGTGGTCGACTTATTCCTATTTAGGCTATGTGCCGGGCAGCTTTCCTCATAAAGCCCAATATTTCGATACCTTGCGGCAGATTTATCCCTGGAAGACCTTGTCCTTAGATTCTGTTAAGAAAAAGGAGTTGCCTTTGTGGAACCCTTACAATTTTTCCGGAGCACCGCTTTTGGCTAATTTTCAGTCGGCCGTTTTTTATCCTTTAAATATTTTTTATTTGTTTTTGCCGCTGGCAGTGGCCTGGAGCTTGTTGGTGATTCTACAGCCACTGCTGGCTGGTTTTTTTACCTATTTGTTCGGCAGGGAAATCGGTTTGCAAAAAAAAGGCGCTTTTTTGGCCGGACTAGCTTTTGCTTATGGTGGCTTTATGACGGTTTTTCTGGAATACAATATTATCGACCAAACCGTTGCCTGGATGCCAGTCGCCGCCTACTTTTTTGAGAAGCTGCTTAAAAAAAACAACTTCTGGCAAGGGCTTTGGTTTTTTTTGAGTTTGACCTTACCGTTTCTTGCCGGCCATTTGCCTTCTGCTGGCCTGGGGTTTGCTTTTCTGCTGCTTTATATTTTTTTGCGAATTTGGCATCGAGCTTGGCCGGTTAAGCAAAAGGTAAATTTTAGTTTTAAAATTGCTCTCCTGGCGTTCTTATCTTTAGGGGCGGCCGCGATTCAGCTAGTGCCGACCGGAGAACTGATTAGGAATGCGGCGCGCGCGCCTCATGATTATCAGTTTTTGGTGGAAAAGCTGCTGATTCAGCCGCAACAGCTGCTGATGCTTTTGGTGCCTGATTTTTTCGGCAATCCTGCCACCCGAAATTATTGGTTAACAGACACCTATGCAGGTAAAGTGACTTATCTTGGCTTGGTACCGCTTTTCTTTTCGTTTTTTGCCTTGGTTCGTTTTGGAAAAAGCGCGATCATTCGTTTTTTCAGCCTGATGACCATCATCATTTTTAGTTTGCTTGTTTCCTGGCCGTTGGCCCGCCTTGTTTACCGGTTTAGCCTGCCTTTGCTTTCGACCAGTTCGCCCACCAACGCGATTTTTCTGACTTCTTTTTGTTTGGCAATATTGGCAGGGTTCGGAATTGACCAGTGGTTTGGAGAAAAACGGCCAAGCCAAGGGTGGCCTTTAGTGATGATGGCTTTTATTTTTGGGTTGCTTTGGCTTTTTTCCGGGATGGGCTTGTTGCAAGCCAATTACCGAAGCCTTGGCTATTCCAGCTTGATTTTTCTGGTCTTGGCGGCCGCAATTGGTCTTTTGCCAAAGATTTTTAAAAAAACTAAATTTTTGATTCTGTTAGGAATTTTTTGTCTGACGATTCTCGACTTGTTTTATTTTTTTCATAAATTTAACCCTTTTGTTCCCTCGGCTTTAGTTTATCCGCCGGCCCAAGTTTTGTCTTGGCTGCAGCAAGCGTCGGGCTTTGATCGTTTCTGGGGTTATGGGATGGCCGCAGTTCAAGCCAATTTTGCCAGTCAATACCAGCTTTTTTCGCCCGATGGCTATGACCCTCTCTACCCGAAGCGTTATGGCGAATTGATCGTTGCCTCTAGTGAGGGAAAAATGGCGGCAAGCTTTGATGAGACGACGCGTTCCGATGCTTGTCTGGCAGCCGGTTTTGGTGAAACTGATTTGGCCACTAATCCGTCCAGAAAACGACTTTTGGATCTTTTGGGGGTTAAATTTATTCTGGACAGATTGGAAAATGCCAGTACCCAAAATACTTTTCCGCAAGCAAGCTATCGCTTGGTTTGGCAAGGCCAAAACTGGCGTGTTTTTGAAAATCTTGCGGCGGCTCCCCGGGCTTTTTTGACCGATGAATACCGCCTTTTTGAGACGCAAAGGGAGTTTGAAGAGATATTTTTTGCACCCGATTTTCAAGTTGCCAAAACCATTCTTTTGGAAAGAGAGCCGGCCCGTCCGCTGCAGCCGGCAACAAAAAGTCAGGCAAAAATTGTTGATTATACGACCAATAAGGTGGTCTTGAGTACCGAGAGTGATGCCGATCAGCTGCTTTTCCTTTCGGACAGTGATTATCCTGGTTGGCAGGCGTTTGTTGATGGTCAAAAAACGATAATTTATCGAGCCGATTACGCTTTTCGAGCCGTTTTTGTGCCGGCTGGCCAGCATCAGGTTTTGTTTCGTTACCGGCCCCAATCTTTCGTTTGGGGTGCTAGAATAAGCTTAGCCAGTCTGATTTTAGGGTTAGTTTTAATCTCATGTTTAAAAAGAAGGCCTTTTTAATTTTACTATTAATCCTTGTTTTTCCAGCCACGCTGGCTCTTTTTCGCCCCGGTTTTTTTGTTTCCGATGACGGCGATTGGATGGTAATCAGGCTTTCGGATTTTCACCGTAGCTTTGTGGCCGGTCAAATTCCGGTGCGTTGGGCGGCCAGACTCAATTATGGTTACGGTTACCCTGTTTTTAATTTTTCTTACCCGTTATCGCTTTATTGGGGAGAAGGCTTTCACCTTTTGGGTTTCTCCTTTGTTGATTCGGTTAAGTTGGTTTTTATTTTCAGCTTTTTTATTGCCGCGGTGTTAATGTATTTTTTTGGTCGAGAATTATGGGGAGAGTGGGGAGGAGTGCTGGCGGCAATTTTTTATACTTACGCGCCTTACCGGTTGTTAGATACTTATATTCGCGGCTCTCTGGGGGAAGCGATGAGTTTTATTTTTGTCCCTCTAATTTTTTGGATGATTGCCAAGTTGGGCAAAAGGCAGTGCTGGCGTGACGTTGCCATCGGCGCTTTGGCTTATGCTGGCTTGCTTGTTTCTCATAATATTATGGCCCTGCTTTTTACGCCGCTAATTTTCGGCTACATGGGTTATTTGGTTATAACGCGCGGGCGCAGTCAACGGCGCCCCTACATAGGCTTTTTGTTAATGATCATTTTGGGTTTGGGTTTGGCTTGCTTTTTTTGGCTACCGGCCCTTTACGATAAGCAATTCACGGTTTTAAGCCAGTTTAGTGTCGCCAATTTTCAAGATCATTTTTTTAATCTCCAACAGCTTTTAGCGCATTTAGGTTTGGTTCAGCTTTTGACGGTAATTTTTTCGGCGATTTTTTTAACCAAACTAAGGCGGCAAACGAGCTTTTTTCTTTTCGTTCTGGCGGCAACTTTATTTTTAGTCTTGCCTCTTTCTCTGCCTGTATGGCAGGCAATCCCGCTTCTTTGGTGGGTGCAATTTCCTTGGCGGCTTTTAGCTGTAGCCACTTTTTGCAGCGCTGTTTTGGCAGGCAGCGTTAGTCATCAGTGGCTGGCGATGCTTTTGTTGGCCTTAGTAATTTTGCTTAATGTTAACCACGCTAAGCCCCAAGTTTTTGTTAATCAGCCGGAAAGTTTTTATGCGACCAACGAGGCGACGACGACGATCCAAGACGAATACATGCCGATTTGGGTGAAGGAAAAACCGGTCAGTCACGCCAGCCAAAAAGTAGCCCTGGTCGCCGGTGAGGGGCTGATCGAAAAGCTGGTTTTTAATTCTAAAAAAGTTAATTTTGATCTTCAAACCAAGACCGATAGCGTGGTGCAAATTAACACGCTCTTTTTTCCTGGCTGGCAGGTAAAAATTGATGGCCAACCGGTGCCGCTTGATTACGACAACCCTCAGGGTTTGATTACTTTTGCGGTGCCGGCCGGCAGTTATCGGGTGTTGGCTGAATTTGGCGAAACCAAAATTCGCTTGACAGCCGACGCCATTTCCTTGGTCAGCTTGTTGGTAGTGGCGGGTTTATTAATTAAGGATCGAAAAAAATGAAAAGAATTTCGCCGATTGCTTATCACTTATTACTTATCGCCTGCCTGTCCTGTTTTGCCATCTGGCCTCTTTTTCATCTCGGTTTTTTTCCGATGCATGATGATACCCAAGTTGCTCGTGTCAGTCAGCTGGCAGCAGCGCTCCAAGACGGTCAACTGCCGGTTCGCTGGGTGGCCGATTTGGGCTACGGTTACGGCTACCCGCTTTTTAATTTTTATGCCCCCTTAGCTTATTACGTGGGTGGCTTTCTTAATCTGGTTGGTTTTGATGCTTTGGTAGCTACCAAAATGATGTTTGGTCTAGGCATTATTTTGGCCGGCGTGAGCATGTACTTTTTGGCCAAAGAATTTTGGGGTCGCAAGGGTGGCGTGGTAGCGGCCCTGTTTTATGTTTATGCCCCTTATCATGCAGTCCAAATCTATGTCAGGGGGTCAGTGGGCGAGCTTTGGGCTTACGCTTTTTTGCCGCTGGTGTTTTTAGGAGTTTACCGAATTTTTAAGGTCCTGCCCGGCGCTGTTCTGCTGGCCGGTTTGAGTTTGGCAGCCGTCATTTTATCGCACAACCTCACCGCCTTGATGCTGGTGCCCTTTTTGGGAATTGTTTTGGTGATTTTATTTTTTACTTCAAAAAATAAAAAATCATTCTTAATTCTTAATTCTAAATTCATAATTTTGGCGCTAGGTGCCAGCGCTTTTTACTGGTTGCCGGCTTTGACGGAAATGCGTTTTACCAAAGTTTTTGGTCAGCTTGGCGGTGGGGCGGACTGGCGAGATCATTTTGTTTTCCCCAATCAGCTTTGGACTGGCCTCTGGGGGTTTGGTGGCTCGGCCCCTGGCCGACTGGACGGGATGAGCTTTGCGATCGGCAAGCTCCATTGGTTGGCGATTGGGGTAAGCGTGGCTTTGTTAATTTGCCAAATTTGTAGGGGCGACCCTGATGGTCGCCTTGCGCGATTGGGCGGACACAAGGCCCGCTCCTACATTTTGGCTGCTAACCTAGCTATTTTCGGTTTGGCCATTTTTTTATTGCTGCCGCTTTCTTCATCGGTTTGGCAGCTGGTAAAACCGATGGCCTTTATCCAGTATCCGTGGCGGTTTTTAGTTTTTGCTGTCTTGGCCGCTTCCTTCGCCGCCGGCAGTTTAGCTTCCTTATTCCCCAAAACTTCAATGATATATATCATTGTATCAATAGCTTTAGCGGCAGGAGTAATCGGTTTTAATCAAAAATATTTTCAGCCGCAAAAGGATATTAGTCCTGATTATTTGAGTGAAATGAATATCAAGTGGACGACTTCTAAAGTTTCCGATGAATATCTGCCCAGAGACTTTCCGGTGCCGGCCAGCCAGGAGGAAGTAGCTTGGCAAAAAGTGATGGTTTTGTCCGGCCAGGCGCAAATCAGCCAGACAGTTTTCAAAGCGCATGATTATCGTTTTCAGGTTGACGCCCAAACCGACAGCCAAGTTTTGGTCAACCTAGCCTATTTCCCCGGCTGGAAGGTTTGGATTGATGACCAGCCTACCGAACCCCAATTTGCCAATGGCAAAGTTCTGTTTAACCTCCCTGCCAGCCAGTACCAAGTCAAGTTTCATTTTGCCAATACTCCCGTTCGCCGGGTGGCTAATTTGGTTTCTTTGGCCAGTGGGCTCTTTTTAATCATCATTGGTTTTCACCCCCTTAAGCAGCCCTTCCGTTCCCTTGGTCAGTAAGAAGATTTTTTGTTGGTTGCCCTTGGGATTTTTGCGTTAGGAGTTTATAATATTAAGCCAGTAGGGAACTTGTTTTTGGTGAGGCAGGAGGCGGAAAATGGGAGGCAAGGGAAGACAAACTGAGGCGGCGTGGTTCGCCCAGGAGGCAAGGAGGTTGAAACGGGCGCTTGGTTCCCTCCCTGGGGTCAAGTGTGTGACAGTCCGTCGGGTCTGCTGCTCGGACATCGGCTGTCCCGTTTGCTACTTGCCAGAGGTAACCATCAGGATGGAGGACGGAGGTAAGGAGCACATTTACTTTGATGGGGCCACCTACCGCACAACTTGCGGCCGAGAGTTGGCAAAGCAAATTGCCACGGTTCTTCGAGCCGCTTAAGTGGGTGAGTTTGCAATTATTTTTTGCTAAACTAAAGATATGTTGGCGGCGATCTTGCTGGTAAGTGTTTTTTTGTTGGGGGCAATTTTGGTGGGGGAGTTTTTGCCGTTTTTCAAGAAAACCCCCTATTTTTTTGGGACCGCTTTTTTTGTGGGCTTGTGGGCTTCGGGGACAATTCTTTTTGCCTTGAAAGGTAATCTGTTTGTTTTTTTGGCAGCGGCTTTTGTGGTGTTATGGTGGCAGCGGCGGCGAATCAAGTTTTTTTGGCCTGGCCAGTCATGGGGGCTGATTTTTTTAATCAGCTTTTTGTTCAGCTGGTGGTTTTTTAGTCGCACTTTTGCCTATCGAAGTGACACGGTTTTGGTCGCTTCCAATGAATATTTAGACTTTGGGGCCCATGTGCCGCTGATTCGTTCTTTTTCGCAGGGAGATAATTTTCCTGCCGCACTGCCTTTTTATGCCGGGGTGCCGATTTTTTATCATTTTTTGTTTGATTTTGCCACGGCCATGTTTGAAAAAGGCGGCTGGTCGCTTGCCTTGGCTTATAATTTGCCCTCATCTTTAAGTTTGGCCTTTATTTTTGTTTTTCTGTTTTATTTCAGCCAAGAACTTTTTAGTAAAAAAAGTAAACTCTTGGGATTTTTAAGCGCTTTGTTTTTTTTGTTAACGCCCGATTTATCTTGGTTATTTTTTTTCAAGAAACATGGCTTAAGCAACTTTTTAGTTAATTTGCGAAATCATAACGTCTATCTTGACAATGGCCTCACCGTCGATAAATTTTTCGGCGGCTTTTTTAATATTAATGTTTTTACTAATCAGCGGCACTTAGTTTTCGGTTTCGGCTTGTTTTTGCTTTTCATTTTGGCGCTCCGACAAACCAATTTAAAAAGGAAAAGTGTTATTTTTCTCGGTATTTTGTTCGGGTTGCTTCCTTTTTGGCACAGTTTTGTTTTTCTGGCAGTGGGCCTGGTTGGGGTGGTTAGCCTCTTGGCAGTCAAAAATAAACAAGATTGGTTTTTAATTCTGGTCATTGCCTGTTTGGTGGCTTTGCCGCAACTGTGGTTTATCCGCCAATATACCGATAACCAAATCAGCTGGCGGCCCGGCTTTTTGGTTGGGGATCATTTGACCCTGCTTGCTTGGCTGAAGTTTTGGTTTTTTAATTTCGGCGTCGGTTTGCCTTTAATGTTTGTCGGCTGGCTGGTTGTGCCATTGACAGTAAAAAGATTTTTTTTGCCGATCTTGATTTTGTTTATTGCTCCCAATTTGTTTAATTTTGCTCGTGAGCCTTTTAATGATCATAAGTTTTTCAACTTATTTGTTTTGTTTGGCAACCTGCTTTCGGCGTGGGTTTTAGTTTTGTTGTGGGAAAAGAAATTAATTTTTAAATTTTTTGCCGGCGGTTTGTTGGCGGTTTTTATTGCCTCCGGTTTGCTTAATCTTTTAGTGGTCAAAAATGATGTTTGGGTGGCCTTTGCCGACGGCACGCCCTTTTTGCAATGGGTCAGAAAAAACACCCAAGTTACTGATTTATTTTTGACCAATTTAGACATTTGGGATCCGGTTAATTTGGCCGGCAGAGGCAAGTTTTTGGGCCGGCCGCATTATCTTTGGGCTTATGGCGGTGATCCTTCAGCAAGAATGAATACTAAAAAAATGATTTTGGCCGGAGAGATGGAAGTGACCGCTATCAGTCAGACAGGAATTGATTTTTTCGCTTTCCAAAAAGAAGGTCAGGAGTATAACCGAATTTTTTTTGAAAAATTGCCCCAAGTTTATCAAGACAAAGACTGGGTAGTTTATCGCTTTATGTTAGAATAAACTGCGAAAAATAAAAAATGACGGAAGTAGTTGACACTCCGGAAATCGAGTTTGAGGTAATCAAGCAAAGAACCGCTACCGGCGTGGCGAGTTTCCTTTTACGGATGATTTTTTTGCAAATGGTTACTTTTGTGGCCAGTATCTTTGTTTCCCGTTTTTTGAGCCCTTTTGCTTTTGGTATTTATGGCGTCGTTTCCAATTTTGTGCTGCTTTTTGTCTTTTTTTCTGATATTGGTTTGGCGGCGGCCTTGGTGCAAAAAAAAGAAAAATTGACTCGTCGGGAGTTAACGACCACCTTTACGATTCAGCAATTGCTGGTTGTTTGTTTGGTAATTTTAATTATTTTATTTTTGCCTTTAGCGCAAAAGGTGTTAAAGTTTGACAACGACGGTCTTTGGTTAGGACGGGCCTTGGCTTTTTCGTTGCTTTTGGCTTCTTTAAAATCAATTCCTTCCGTTTTGCTTGAAAGGCGTTTGAAATTTAACCTGCTGGTGATTCCGGAAATTGCCGAAACAATTATTTTTAACGGCGTTTTGGTTAGTTTGGCTTATTTTGGCTTTGGCATCAAAAGCTTTTCTTGGGCCGTTTTGTCACGGGGGGTGGTTGGCCTAATCGCAATTTATTTATTGTCACCCTGGAAGATAGGTTTCGGTTTTGAAAAAAAAGTGGCTTCCAGACTGCTTCGTTTCGGCTTTCCTTTCCAACTCAATAGTGTTTTGGCTTGGTTCAAAGATAACCTGATGGACAACGTGGTGGCGCTGATCCTGCGCTCTCCGGAAGCCTTCGGTTATTTAAATTGGGC
>PFEM01000001.1:2207-4707 GCA_002793635.1 Candidatus Shapirobacteria bacterium CG10_big_fil_rev_8_21_14_0_10_48_15 | reverse complement strand
GGGTACCGCTGGCGGGGCGATTGGACTAAAATCAGGAGCGGGATTGACCTCGACCGGCTGATCCGGTAGCGGTTCGGCCACGATCGGTTCAGGCTGGAAAACTGCGGCTGGCCCAGCCGGCCTTACCGGCGCCGCGATGATTGGTTCGTTCGCACCGGGTGCAACTGGCGGCATCGGCCCCGCCAAATCAGGGTCATTAGTCATGTCCAGTGGTTGATCGTCTGCCGTTTGACCGGAAGGATAATTTGAATTTGGGACAGGCATAGCCTTATTATATAGAAGATGAAGAAAAAAAAGCAACTCGCTAAAATTGGTCTTCTGCTGGGGTTGGTGGGGGGGCTAATCACGATTCTTACCTATCACCTGGCCTATTGGCAGCGAGTTTATCCCGGCGTCACGGTTTTGGGCCAATCCTTGGCCAACCAAACCCCGGCAGAAGCGGAACAGACTATTTTGGCCGTGGCTGGCCGGGGCCAAAAAATAATTGTCCTCCAATCCGCAGGCCAGCAATGGCCCATCAATCTCAACGAAATTGATTTTCGCTACCAACCGGCCAAAACCAGCGATCAAGTTTTTGGTGTGGGCCGCAACCAACCTTTCTGGAAAAGTCTTAATACCAAAATCCACTGTTGGTTTGCCGGCTGCGACTTGGTTTTGGATTATTCCCTCAACCAAAAAGCCCTTGAAGCGCAGCTGGACACCATTGCTACTCAAGTTTTTATTCCCACGATTGAACCGACCATTGAGATTAAAAATTTAGTTAGCCCTCCGAAGCGGCGGGCTATTCAGGTTCAAGCCGGCCAAGCCGGCCAGCAACTCGACAAGCGCCAGCTTTTGACCCAAATTCATCAGGCTTTGGCTTATCACGCTGCCAATCCGATTAGCTTGCCTTTATTGCATCTTTCGCCGCAGCTGACCGACCAACAGGTCGCGACCATCAAGGTGCGGGCCGAAAACCTGCTGGCCAAAAACCTCGTCCTTGTTCATCAGCCTCCGGAACAAACCCAATCAGAAGAATGGCTCATGAGTGATGAAGAACTCATTAACTTTCTTGATTTTAGCGGCGGCTACAAACAAGACCAAATCGAGCAATGGGTCAAAGTGCTGGCGGCATCAATCAACCGACCCGTTCAAGACGCCCTCTTTCAATTTCTACCTGATACCCAGCGTGTCGTGGAATTTAAGCCGGCCCGCAAAGGTCAGGTACTTGAAGAAACCGAGACCGTCGCTTTGATTATCAGCGCTTTGGAGCAGCTGGAAGCGGACAAAAACGAGGTGAGCGCGCAACTGCCGGTTAGCCTGATTGATCCACAAACCAGTACGGCGGACGCCAATAGCCTCGGCATCCGCGAGCTAATCGGTCAAGGCGTTTCTTATTACACCGGCTCGATTTCCGACCGGGTTCATAACCTGACCTTGGCCGCCAACAAGCTGAACGGCGTTCTCGTTCCCCCCGAAGAAATTTTTTCTTTCAACGAAAAAGTGGGCGAAATTTCCGTGGCCACCGGTTACCGCCGCGCCTACATCATCAAGGAAGGCCGGACCATTCTGGATGACGGCGGTGGTGTTTGCCAAATTTCCACCACCATGTTTCGGGCCGCCTTGGCGGCTGGCCTGCCGATCACCGAGCGCCAAGCGCACGCTTATCGTGTTTCTTACTACGAACAGCAATATCAACCGGGCTTTGACGCCACCGTCTTTTCCCCCAGTCCGGACCTGAAGTTCAAAAACGACACCCCTGGCCACATTTTGATCCAAACCGACGTTGACGCCCAGCAAGGCAAACTGATTTTCAGTTTTTACGGCACCAAGGACGGTCGCGTGGTGACCATTTCTCCAGCCCGAATTTTGGAACGCGCCGCCCCCCCGCCTGATTTATACATCGACGACCCCACCTTGCCGGCGGGGCAAATCAAACAACTCGAACACAAAATTTGGGGGGCCAAAGTGGCTTTTGACTACAAAGTAATGCGCCGCGACGAAGTTTTGCAGGAAAAAACTTTTTGGTCCAACTACCAACCATGGCAGGCTGTCTTTTTGCGCGGTACGGGTGGGTAGGTTAAACAGGCAGCTTGGAAGACCTGGAGCCGTTTTCTTTTTCCCTAATCTTGTCAATCTGTCAAGCTCGGTTTGCACTACTGGTGGGCAAGGGTTGAAAATGATAAAATCACGCTTGCGATGGACAAAGTTTACAATCACCAAGACGTTGAGGAACGAATTTACGCTTTTTGGGAAAAAGGCGGCTGGTTTACACCAAAAATTGATCTTGCAAAAAAACCTTTCGTCATCACTCTGCCCCCGCCTAACGTCACCGGCAGTCTCCATGCCGGACACGCTATGTACGTGGTTGAAGATATTATGGCTCGCTATCACCGCATGAAAGGCGAAACCACTCTTTGGCTGCCGGGCTTCGACCATGCTTCGATTGCCGTCGAGTATCTGGTCAGCAAGCAAATCCGCAAGGAAGGCAAAACCAAAAAGCAGCTCGGCCGCCAGGCGT
>PFEM01000001.1:0-2154 GCA_002793635.1 Candidatus Shapirobacteria bacterium CG10_big_fil_rev_8_21_14_0_10_48_15 | reverse complement strand
ACCGGTTTTTCGTTGGACTGGACTCGTGAAGCTTATACCATGGACGAAAGTTACTCGCTGGCAGTCAAAACGGCTTTTGATCGGCTTCATCAGCAAGGCTTAATTTACCAAGGCGAATACATGATTAATTGGTGCACCAGCTGCCGCACGGCCATTTCTGATTTGGAAAATGAATATCGCCAGGAAAAAGGCAAATTATATTACCTGAAGTACGGCCCTTTTACGTTGGCCACCACCCGCCCGGAAACTAAGTTTGGCGATACGGCGGTGGCGGTTCACCCTGATGACAAACGCTATCAAAAGTGGATTGGCAAGGAATTTACTTATCATTCTTTGCTTGGCCCTCGGCGGATGAAAGTGATTGCCGACCGTGCCGTGGACAAAAAATTCGGCACCGGCGTGGTCAAAATCACCCCCGCTCATGACCCGACTGATTTTGAAATCGGCCAGCGGCATCAATTAAAACGAATTAAAGTCATTGACGAAAAAGGCCGGTTAACCAAAGCGGCCGGTAAGTTTGCCGGGCTGACGATTCAAGAAGCACGGCAGCAAGTCGTGGCCGCCCTCCAAGCAAAAGGAGATTTGGTCAAAACCGTCGCCATCACTCACTCCGTGGGCCATTGCCAACGCTGCGGGACCATCACCGAGCCAATGATTTCTCAACAGTGGTTTGTTAAAACCAAGCCTCTGGCCCAAAAAGCAATCATGGCCGTCAAAAAAGGCCGAATCAAAATCGTTCCGAAAAGATTTGAAAAAATTTATTTCCACTGGTTGGAAAACATCAAAGACTGGTGCATCTCCCGTCAGCTCTGGTGGGGCCACCCCATTCCTATCGAAGGCGAAACCGATGTGCTGGATACCTGGTTTTCTTCCGGCTTGTGGCCGATTGCCACTCTGGGTTGGCCCAAAAAAAATCAAGATTTTCCATACTTTTATCCGACCACGATTCGCGAAACCGGCTATGACATTTTGTTTTTTTGGGTGGCGCGGGAAGTGATGATGTGTCTCGCCATGACTGGCAAGGTGCCTTTTAAAACTGTCTATCTGCACGGTTTGGTGCGGGATCAGCAGGGCCATAAATTCAGCAAAACTGCCGGCATCGGTTTTGATCCTTTGGCAATGATTGACAAATACGGAGCGGACGCCCTTCGCTTTGCGCTGACTGCCGGCAACGCGCCCGGTCGGGATTTGAAAATTGACGAAAATCGGATCATCGGCTACCGCAACTTTACCAACAAAATCTGGAATGCCGCCCGATTCATCATGATGAATCGCTATTCCTCCTCGGCGGTGTCCAAAGGACTCCTGCGAAGTGGAATACAGCATCAGGATGATCAATGGATTCTCAAGGAACTCGATAAAACCACTAAAACCGTTACCAAAAACATTGATCATTATCGTTTCGATTTGGCCGCGGAGACAATTTACCAATTTTTTTGGCATGTTTTTTGCGACCAGTATCTGGAAATGAGCAAGCAAAGGCGCGAGGCAACCCAACCGGTTTTACTGCACGTGTTGGCCACCTCACTCAAATTATTGCACCCGTTTATGCCCTTTATTACTGAAGAAATTTACCAAAAACTACCTCGCCACGGCAAATCATTAATGATCGAGTCATGGCCAAAATAAAAAAAGATACTAGGAGATTAGGATATACCGATATTAGGAAAAATATTTTTCTGTTTGTTAAAAAATCTGTTTTAATCTCTGGAGTAATTTTGCTGTTCGGCTTGTTAATTACCTCTTTGTTGCTGCCCAAAGATCAATTTCAGACCACTAAAGAAGCGGTGGTCAAAAATCCTCGCCAAACTGAAAACTACCTTCATTTAGCCGACCAATTGCTTGACCGCCATCAATTCGCCGAAGCCGAAAAAATTATCCAGGTCCTGGGTGAAAGCGACGTCAGTCTGGAAGCCCTGCAGCAAAAAAAAGCGACCCTTGATCCTCGAGAAATTCAAAAATTGATTGACCGTTGGGAAGCAATTCTGGCGGAAAAACCGGATTATCGCGACGGCTATCTGCAGCTGGCCAAACTCTACTGGCAAATCTTTAATCAAGACGCCGCCCAAGCCAATCTGCAAAAAGCGCTGGACTTGGACCCCAATTATCTTCCCGCCCTGGAACTCCAGAAAATAATCCTATAATAGCAAAATT
>PFEM01000011.1:144-13561 GCA_002793635.1 Candidatus Shapirobacteria bacterium CG10_big_fil_rev_8_21_14_0_10_48_15 | reverse complement strand
GCGGCTTTGCCTTAATCACTGGTTCAAAACAACTGTTTGATATTGCCCTTGGTCAAATCAGAGTCCTGGCCTTGGTTTTAGGAACCACCTCGATTTGGTTGGTTTTTTTGGTGGCTAAAAAACTTTACGGGGTAATCATCGGCTTGCTTTCGGCCATGCTTTATGCCACGGCTCCCACGATCGTCATCGGCTCGAGAATTGTCCAAAACGAAAATTTTTTTATTCCAGCCTTCTTGATTATTTGGCTGATCATCCTTAATTATCTAGAATCACAAAAGCCCTGGCAACGTAATTTGGCCGCTGCCTTGGCCGGCTTGCTGACCCTCGCCAAAATCCCATGGGCGGCGGCCACCGTGGCTTTATGCCTATTAATGGCTTCAAAAAAACGCTTCAAAGACATGCTTATTATTGGCGCAATTGCCTTAAGTATTTTTTCTTTGTACTTTATTTACGGCGCCGTTTATGATTGGTCGACTTTCATCAACCTTTGGGGCTTGCAAACCGCTCGCGCCAAAATCGGCTTGGGCAACACGCTGGCACTCTTTACCCACCCGTATCTTTTGGATCGCCTCTACCCGGACGGCTGGCTATATTGGGGTTGGCTGTCGCTCGCTATTTTATCAACCAAATTTAAAAAGCACTCCTTATTACTTATCCCTGTTATCGCTTATTTCCTCGTTTTTATCCTGGCTATTCCCGGCATTGAAGCTCAAGGCTGGTACCGCTATCCCTTCTACCCCTTCTTGATGATTGCCGGCGCCGCCGTTTTGGAAAAAATAATTAAAAAACCTAGCCTGCTAAATTTAGCCTTTTTCTTCCTGATTGCGGCTACTGCCTGGCATTGGGGCTGGGAAGAAATTTTCGGCATGCCGAATTGGCTTTTCCGAGCCATTGTTTTGCTAGGTTTTGCTTCTTTTCTGCCCACGCTCTGGTGGCCCGAAAAATTTCCCCGTTTAGCCCGCCGCGCTACCCACTTTTGGCTAGTAATTTTCATCCTGTTAAATATTGCTTCCGTCGTGGCTCACGTTCACTCTTAAACCTAAAATAGTTTATAATATCAGGCTAATGGAGCTGTCATTCGTCATCCCGGTCTATAACGAAGAAAAATCTTTGGCAATTTTGCACGAAGAAATCGTCAGGGCAGTCGGACCGTTGAAAAAATCCTTTGAAATTATTTTCATCAACGATGGCTCAACAGACGATTCACAAAAAATTATCGAAATTTTGCAAAAAAAAGACCGCGGAGTCAGGCTGATTAATTTTCGCGGCAATCAAGGCAAGGCCGCCGGCCTAATGGCCGGCTTCCACTCAGCTAGAGGCGAAATTGTCTTTACTCTGGACGCTGATCTGCAAGACAACCCCATGGAAATTCCCCGTTTTTTGGCCAAAATTAATGAGGGTTATGATTTGGTTTCCGGCTGGAAGAAGCAACGGCACGATCCGTTCAGCAAGGTTTTGCCTTCTCGAATTTACAATTGGCTGGCTTCTTGGTTATCTGGGACCAGGCTACATGACTTCAACTGCGGCTTTAAAGCTTACCGTCAAGAAGTGATTAAAAATTTGAAGCTTTACGGTGAGCTTTACCGGCTGATTCCTGTCTTGGCAGCCGAAAAAAAATTTAAAATTGCCGAAATTCCGGTGCGCCACCGGCAACGCCGCTTTGGCCAATCCAAATTCGGCTGGAACCGGTTTATTAAGGGCTTTCTGGACATGATTACGGTAATCTTTTTGACCAAATTTCTTCGCCGTCCGGCTCACTTATTCGGAACAATCGGTACCGGTTTGCTTGGAAGCGGCCTTGCAATTGGTTTATACATGACCTACCTAAAGCTTGCCTTTGGAAACATTCAGGGCCGCCAACCCCTCCTTTTGTTGGGCATACTGTTAATAATGGTGGGCATCCAGCTTTTTTCGATCGGTCTGTTGGCCGAAATGATTCTTTACCTTAACGCTGCCGGCAAAGATAAAGGTGCTGATAACTAATCACTGACGGCAGCAAGCGCCAAATTAGTTGCCAAAAAATTCCCCCTCTATTCCCAGCTACCCAAGGATCTTTGAGAATTTTTTCAACCTTCAAGTCGTTAGTTTCCAAAAATTTCCGCCAATTACTGGTTGTTTTTAAATGGCCTTCAATCCCCCACAGCCCCCGGCTGTCTCAGCCGGCCAAACGCCAGAAAATAAAATTAGCGTTCGGCATAGTAAAGCAAAAAAAGGCCTTCGGTTTAGCCACCCGTTTCATTTCAGTCAAGGCCTTGACCATATCCGAAAAATATTGCAGGCAACCCAAACAAGCCACATAGTCAAATCCCCAAGTTTTTAAACCTCTTTTAGCAACGGCTTTCAAAAGATAACCAGTTCCGCAACTAATTCTCGTAGTACTGGCGCACTTTTTGTTCTGTTTGCGCTTGGACCATTATCTATGGAAACTATTTCTTTGTTAAAATCCAAAAAAAACTGGGTAAAAAGGGTAAGGCTAAACTTATGAAACTTCGCGGCAGGTAAGAAAATGGTTTTTGCAAGTGATGGCTGGCATGAAATTGCAGTGGTTTTTTAAGCACCTCAACCGTATAATCAGTAATTTTAAACTTAGAAGCTAATTTTCTCAACTGCTTTTGAGACAAAAGCGTTTCGTAGTAGTAGTCGCCCTTACCAGTCATTTTTAAATATAATGATCCGAATTGTTTTGGGAACCAAGAAAGGCAGGGTAAAGAATAGTGAGGTTCAAGAAAAGCATACTTATTGGGACCAGCAAAATAGCAAAACCCATTATCTCGCAATACTCGCCAAATTTCAGCCATCATCAGATTTGGGTCAGGCACATGTTCATAGACATTGTTGCAAATAACCAGATCAAAACAATTTTTCTTAAAAGGCAGCTTTAAGGCATCGCTGATTTTGAAGCTTACAATGCTTTTTCGATTTTTCCTCTTGGCTATAGCAATCGCTTGCCGATCAATGTCGACACCAACCACCGCTTTGAAGCTATTCCCAAAGATATTCGTCATCATCCCCGCTGCACAGCCCACCTCAAGGCAAATCAAGTCTTTTGGCCTTTGCTTCTTGGCATGATTAACAAAATTGCTTATTATCGCTACAATTTTTTGTGCTTTCTGTTGCCGATTATGAAAGCTCAACATTCGCGGTTCAAGTTCAGAGTAATTGTGTTGGTACACAAGTTTCATATCAGTCAGTTAAAGAAAACAACCTCAGGCGATAAATTCTTTTCAAAAGTTCCCGAAAAAAGCCGAGATAAAACGGTATCAGTAAAATTGACCCCAAAGTTAAGCCTAATTTTTTAACAAGTTTTTGACGGATTGTCCAAACTTCTGCCTCTCTGTTAGCTAGCTCGAAAGCTGCAAGCCGATCTCGACGGGGAAAACTTTTCGTTTCGAATTGGACGGCTAAACTGGCGGTAGGACTTTTAAGAATATGACGGTACGGGTCGCCAATAAAGTGGCCGTTCTTAGCCACCCAATCCCATAAAGCACTGCCAGGATAAGCCGTCATAATGCCGAATCTGGGAATGTCAACTCCGGTCTCTTTAAAAAACTTAATAGACTTTCTGATTTTTTTAGAATCGTCACCTGGACCACCGACGATAAAAAAAGCTTTAACTGTCAGACCGACCGCCTTGGCATCAATAATTGTCTGGCGAATTTGACTAACTTTCTCACCTTTTTGCATCTGGTCCAAAACGTCTTGACTGGCGGATTCTACACCTATAGCGATCAGCTTACAACCGCTATCCTTCATCGCTTGCAGTAAAGGACGGTCAACATTGTCTGCCCGAATCCCTTGATCGCAAGTCCAGGAAATATCTAGCTTACGTCTGATAATCTCCCGGCAAATTTTCATAGCGCGCGGTTTGTTAAGAGTAAAGTTATCGTCCAAAAAGCTAAATTTTTTGGCACCATATTTTTCAATATTTTGCTGGATTTCGTCCACCACATTTTGAGGGCTGCGAAAACGAAACAGCCGGCCTTGAGTTTTCCAGCTTACACAATAAACGCATTGATATGGACATCCACGAGAAGTGGCTAATGGCAAAGTTAGTCGGCCATGAATTCGGTAGTGGTCCAGTTGAAGCAAGTCCCACTTGGGGAAAGGTAAACTATCCAAATCATTAATTAAGTCCGCCTTAATAATTTTATGAACTCGTTTTTTTGCTTGCAAAGCAGCCAACAATATGGGTAGCTCTCTCTCCCCCTCTCCCAATATTATAAAATCAATATCTTTCTCGCCTAATAGCTTGGCAGTACAAATAGCCGCGTGCGGACCACCTAAAACAGTTTTTATTTTGGGGGAAAATTTTTTAACCGCTTGAAAAACTTTTAACGCACCCGGAAAATCAAAACTAGTACTCCCGACGCCAACTAAATCAGGTTGATAATTCCCTAGAAGATCTTCCAAATAGTTAAAATTGTTTTCCGGTAGACGCATATCAAGCGCCTCAACTGGCCAGCCTTGCTCGTATAAGACTGTCACTAAATAAGTAATTCCCAGAGTTGGATAGTGTGGTAAACCATAAGACGATTCCTTGGGAGGATAAACTAAGAGTGTTTTCATTTAGTCAAATCAGAGAACTCGTAAATATTAACATCATAAAGCTGCTTTAAACAAGTATTAGCCGGGACTAATTTAATTTTAATGAACCGCGATGTTTCGGCCGCAAAAGGTTCAATCAACTTGCCGTTTGCCGGTTGATCTTTTAAAACCACAATCGGCCACATCGTCGGAAGTACTTCTGGGAGCATTGTCCACAGCTGACCATCGAGGGAAAGGTAAAAATAGCCATATTCCAATGGCAAACAGCTTCTTTCCGGTAGTTTGGCCTCCAAACGCGCTAGATTGACGACGCGCTTTAAATCGATAATGATTTCGTCCCCTTCAACACTGACGTCAAAATCTGCTAATTTTTTTTCCTGCAAATATTCCAGCCTGGTATGGGCCTCATTGTTTTCCCAAACTTTCAAAATCGGAATTCTCTCTACTTCGATCTGGAAAGAAGGTTCTAAAAATGTTTCCAGGTAGCGGCCATAGTGGGAATTCCACAAAGCTTTTTTATCTGCCAAACCTATGGCATATTCACCCTGGCGCAAAAAACCGCTGCGATGATAGTTGGTAAAATTAATGTCCTGTCGAACCCACATTGAGGGAATATTAGACATCATCTCGTAGGCAAACGAAAGGTTGGCCCCTGGCGGCACGTTTTCGTTTACCCAGGCGATTCCCTGACGATAAACATTCCCAAAAGTATTGCCCGCATCTAAAAAGTCCCGTTGCTTAGCTCCCTGAAGTCCACCAATTAAAAGGTTAAAATAAACATTTTGGTTAGGATGAATCGCCATGATTTTCAGAAGGATAGGTGTGAAAGACAGCAAGATGATCGTTTTGATTATAAATTGGTACGTCTTAATCCGCTTCGCTAACCAGTAGGCACCGATGCCGGCGAGAATCGCCAGGGCGGGAATGTATTCCATGATTTGGCGAACCCCGCCATAGATACCCGCATTGGCTCGACTCACTCGCAAAATTGGCACCAAAAACCAAAGGACAATTAAAAGGGTGGTTTTATTCTTGAAGGCAGAAGCAAAACCTGCTACCCCCAAAAGCAAGGTAACTAAAGGAGTAATAAATAAAATCCATTGACCGGCGTAGGTGTTAATCTTGCCCCAAAGTAAGTATCGGGAATCAAAAACAGAGTTTGTTCCCATGCTTTGATACCAACTGGCAGTTTCTTTAAGGCGGTAAAAGATATCCGACCACAAATATGGCCAGCTAGCGATAAAAATTATCAAGGGCAGGACCCAATAAAAAATCAGGCTTAAGTAAATTTTTTTATCAAACCGGCCACCATAAACCATCAGCCAAGGAAAAATAATAAAAACGGCGAAAAGAAAGTTGAGTTTAGTGGCTAATGAAAACCCAGCCATCAGTGAAGAGGCAATTAGCCAACGCCAGCTTTTTTTCGTAATTCCCTGATGGAAAAAAAGCAAGGCCAAACTAAAAAAAACCATTTGCGGGATGTCTTTTTCAACATTAAAATGCGACTCAGCAAAAAAGAGCGGGTACAATGTCAGGGACAAAACGCTCACAAATGCCGACAGTAAGCAATAATTTTTTCTCACCCACCAGAAAATTACACTCACCAAGATTGCGCTTAAAAAAATGCCGTAAAGATGATAGGCGTCAATATCGTTAATCCAACCTAATTTTTGAAAAAAAAGATAGTTAAAACCCGAGGCCATAATGTCGCTAAAAGCGGGATGGCCGGCTTCGAAGGATGATGAAGGACCACCACGAATATCAATCAATGATTGGTAATCGTAAATCTGATAAAGGCTGCGACGCGGCTGTTTTTTAATGGCCGCCGGTAGCCACAATTCATCTACCGGTTGGTAATAATCCATCCGAGGGGGCAAATTTTCAAAGGTCTTGCTACCAGTCAAAAAGTAGTGTAGATAGGCTTGCCCCCGAACATAATGATTTACCGAATCCCAAGTAATGCCGTAATCTGTTAACGTCGCCAGCTCAACCAGAAAAAAGCTAATCCCGACGGCTAACGACAGCCATTTTTGCTTCTTGAAAAAATCTTTTGGCCACTTCATCAATATCGTGAATTTTAGCCAGTTGCGGCATGTTTTTCAAATGCCGCTTTTTAAAATTCTTGCCCAGGCTCATTGCTTTGACCATTTGTCTGGCAAGATGAGCAGCATCTTCACTACAAAAAACCAAACCAAGCTTATATTTACGAATAAATTTGGGAATATCGCCAAAGTCAGAACTAATCATTGGCGTGCCCATTTTCAAACTCTCGCTGAAAACTAACGATAAGCTATCAAATCGAGAAGGAATCACCACCGCGTCGCAATATTTTAAATAGCCGTTCACGGTGCCCTGATCATCCACCCGGCCAAAAATCGTCATTTGGTCTTCCAGACCATACTCCTTACACTTGGCTTCCAGGGTCGCCTGCATCGTCCCACCGCCGATCATATAAAGGTGCCAACGGCGCTTCTTTTTGGCCAGCAAGTGAGCCGCTTCCAGCAAGACATCCGGGCCCTTTACCGACTCCAATCTACCCAAGTACATAAAATTAAACTCTCGGGGATCCAATTTCACTTTTTTCGGCCTCACCGCATCAACTTTGGTCGCCGTTGGCAGGTAAACACACTTTCGGCCGCTGATTTTTTGGACGCGCCGGGCAATTTCGTAGCCGCCACCATAACCCAAGCTGGCGGCTCGTAAAACTTTTTGCACTAGCTGCTTGATTCCAGGAAATTTGGCATACAAAAAAATATCCGACCCCAACGTCCAAACCGCATAAGGAATCCCCAACGTTTTTTTTGCTTGCCAAGCAAACACGCCATTAGGAAAAGCCCACATCGCCAGACAAAAATCAATCTTATTTTTTTTAATAAATTCTGCAATTGCTCTTCTGCCTTGACGAAAAAAATCAAAGAAGTACCACCACGTCAAGGGATTATATAATTTGTAACTACCTAATTTGGCCTTTTCACCGGCCCAACGCCACCAAGTCACCGGTGTTTCGGAATATTTTTCTTTTTTGCCAATCAAGTTGGGACAGAAAATGTAGACTTTACCGGTTTTTTTGGCCAAGGCATGGGCAAAATCATAAATAAAAATGCCAGCGTCTTTTTTTTCAAAACTTTGCAAAGGATAATTGTGCGTCAAAATACCAATTCTCATTGGCCGGTTTTTTGCGCTGCCAAATAAGTCTTTTTTAATCCCGCTTCGAGTGATGTTGCCGGCTGCCAGCCTAAAACTTTGCTCGCGTGGCTAATGTCAGCCACCACTTCCGCTATCTCACCGGGCCTAGATTCATGCTGATCAACCAGTTTGAGAGTGCCATCACCAGCAATGTCTTTGAGCATCCGGGCCAGTTGGGCCACCGAATAACTTTGACCAAAGCCGATATTAAAAACATTAAAATTTTGGTCGCTGACAAAATCCGCCGCCCTGATCAAGGCACTCATAACATCATTAATAAAAATAAAATCTCTTTTGGGGGTGCCGTCACGGAATTCGATCGTTTTATTTTTTAAAAGCGAGCGGATCATATCTGGAATCACGCCACTAACCTGTCCCGGACCGTAAACATTAAAAAAGCGCAAAATAACCACTTTAACACCAAAGTTTTCGGCATAAAACCGGCAAAGTCGCTCGCCAACAATTTTGCTTTCCACATAAGCGTTGGGGCCATCAAGCGGATGATTTTCTGAAATCGGTAGTTTTTGGGGGCGGCCGTAAACATAGGCGGTACTCGGGAAGATCAGCTTAGCACCAGCGCGGCGGCAATACTCCAAAAAATTTAAAACGCCCCGGACGTTAACATCCAAAACTTCATGCGGATGGTCAAAAGAATAAGGAACATTAGCCAACGCAGCCAAATGAAACACCACCGTTGCTTTAGACAAACACAAAACTTTTACTTCGTCACGAACATCATTCCCCTGCTCAAGGTCAAAAGTTGCAACCCGATAACTATTTTTTTTTAACACCGGTACTAAGCGGCGGCCAATAAACCCGCGGCTGCCGGTGACAATAACTTTTTGGCTCATCGCCCTTTTAAGTATAAGCTCCGGTGCTGTTTAAACTCATCAATCGTCCTTTGATAGTCTTCCGGATTGCCCAAATCCAGCCAAGCACCGCGAATTTTGTAAGCGGCTACTTTTTCTTGCGCCTTAATCAAGACCTTAAACAACTCAGGAAGACCCATGGGCTGATTTTTGGGAATATACTGCAAAACCCGTTTGCTAAGAATATAAATGCCCGCGCTGATAACATATGGCAGCTCCGGCTTTTCAAGGTATTCCCGAACCAAATTTTGACTGGTTTTTAAAACCCCTGACTTGATCTGAATTTTTTGGTCATAAGCCCCAATGGTTAAAGTTGCCCGCTGCTGACGGTGAAACTTCATCAGGCTGGCAAAATTGGCACTGGTCAGCAAATCACCATTCATCATCAAAAAATCTTTTTCCAAATCTTTGATTAACGACAAGGGGCCAACTGTTCCCAAGGGAATCTTTTCGACCGAATAATCAATCTTGATTCCTAGGGTTTTGCCATTGTTAAAGTAGGCCTTAATCAATCCGGCCAGATGGCCGACCGCAATCGTCACGTGGCGATAGCCGTAATACTTCAACTGCCGCAAAACAATTTCCAAAATCGGCATATCGTCCACCGGCACTAAGGATTTGGGAAGAGTGGCTGTATAAGGGTAAAGTCGGGTGCCTTTGCCGCCGGCCAGAATAATGGCTCTCATGGTTATAAATTATAAATCTCCGACTTGTACTGCGCCAGATTATCTTTAACCCACCTAATTGTTTGTTGGAGGCCGGACTTAAGGTTCGTTTGGGGCTGCCAGCCGGTTAACGTCTTCATTTTTTGGTTATTGCTCACCAACCGCCAAACTTCACTTTTGCCGGGCCGCACTCTTTGCTGGTCAACGACGATTTTTTTATCGGTGCCGATAATTTTAATAATCAGCCTGGCTACTTCCCCGATGCTGTAGCCCTTGCCCACGCCCAAATTAACGGTTTCGCCGACCAGCTTAGGATGAATCGCCGCCACCAAATAGCCGGCCGCCGTATCCTTAACAAAGGTCAAATCGCGCACCGGCTTGAGCGAGCCAAGCTTAACTACTCGGCTTTTTGGGGACAACGCTTGGCAAATCACCGTGGGGATAAAAGCTCGGGCGGATTGACGCGGCCCATAGGTGTTAAAAGGCCGCACCGTCGTGACGGGCAAGCCGAAAGAACAAAAATAACTCTCGGCCGCTTTATCAGCGGCAATCTTGGACGCTGAATAAGGCGATTGACCCTGCAGGGGATGCTTTTCATCAATCGGCACGTATTGCGCCGTCCCATAAACCTCGCTGGTAGAGGTATGAATAAAACGGGCCACTTTTTGCTCTCGCGCAGCCTGCAATAGGTTGATCGTCCCTAAAGTATTCGTTTGAAAGTAGCTTTGAGGAGCCGCATAAGAGTACGGAATGGCGATCAAGGCGGCCAGATGAAAAACAATCTCGCTACCCTTGACGAGGGTTTGGCAAAAATAAGGATCACAAACATCACCAGCTATTACCGCCAAATTAGAATGCCGGTTGCCTTCAAGCATTCCCCAACTACCGGTCGAATTATAATGCACCAAAGCCCTTACTTTGGCACCTTCTTCCAAAAGTGTCTCAGTCAAATGACTACCAATAAACCCGCCCGCTCCCGTGACTAAAACTTGTTTCCCTTTTAGTTTCATTGATTTTCTAATTTTAACAACTTTGTTATCATTAAATCAATGAAGAGCGGAATTTTTTGCCTTTCTTTGGATACGGAGTTGATGTGGGGCCGGCCGGATTTACCGATCTGGCGGCAGCGAGCCGCCACGGTTCGCCCTAATATTCAAAAGCTGCTCAAGTTGTTTACCAAATATAATTTTCCGGCCACTTGGGCGATCGTTGGCCAACTTTTTTTGCCGGGTGATCCGCTTTGGCACGGCCCGGACATCATCAAAGCGATCCGCAAGACGCCCCGCCAAGAAATCGGCTGCCATACTTTTAACCATCTCGACTTTGGCCGCTGCCCAATCCAAGAAGCCGATGAAGACCTTAAGAAATGGCTTCAGGCGACCCAAAAGCAAGAAATTAAACCAGGTTCATTTGCCTTCCCCTTTAATCATGTTGGCCACTTGAAACTTTTGGCAAAACACGGCTTTAAGGCTTACCGCGGCCCAGCCGGCCACTGGTTTGCTCCCCTTGGCAAAGCAGGCGAAATTATTGACTCCTTAGCCCAAATCACCCCACCGGCAGGCAAACCCAAACAAGCAAATCACGGCTTGTTTAACTTCTCCGAATCACAATTTTACGTCTCTGCTTGGGGATTAAGAAAATATATTCCGCTTAGCAGCCGTGTTGGCAAGGCCAAAAAAGGCATCCGCCGGGCCATTGCTGAAAAGCGGCTGTTTCACCTCTGGTTTCACCCAATTAATTTGAGCGACCAAACGGGACCGTTGCTAGCTGGCCTAGAAGAAATTATCAAATTTGCCAAACAACAACCGGGTTTGGAAATTAATAATATGGAAGAAATGACCCGCCAACTTAATTAAACCGCGCCAGGTCCAACTGATACCTTTCAATCAATTCGTTGATCTTTTGCAGGGCTTTTTCCACCGCTTCTTTTGGCGCCTCGCTGATTTTTTCCTTCATCCTCTCCAAAATTACCTGGTGCTTACGGATATCCTTGGCAAATTCCTCCTGCAACCACAGTTTTTGGTCAGACGCCTCACCCGCAAAAGCCAAAGCGGCCCCCTGTTCCAGTAAAGCTGCTGACTGGTCTACGGTCGTCGGCAGGAATGACTGCCGGTCAATTTCCAATAACTTTTCGGCTTCAATCAAGCGCTTGTTAGCTTGGAGTTTAAAATACTCGGCTTTTTTAAACGAGCTAAAAATCAACTTCCCCATCAGCTGGTCACGCCAAGCCTTAAACTTGTAAAAACGATCACCAGGCACTTTGCCAGCCACCAAAGGCCAAAAAAGCTCATAAGTGTTCATCTGGGAAAAATTATATTGAGGGGCCGTCTCTTCTACTTGAGCCGCCTCCGTCGCCTCTGGATCATCCTGAGCCAACACCGACGCGGGCGCTAAAAACGCCACCGCCAAAATCAACAAAATCCCAATCCTTTTAATCATGAATCATAGTATTTCAAAAAAGCGTTTGTTTGTCAATCGCTTTACGCCGATAAAAAAACAGCGTCATAATTTTATAAAAAAGCTGATAATAAACAAATGTTTTGTCTACCTTGCGGTTTTTTTTGATCGCTGAGGAATAACGGTAAGGCCGATGGTTTCTGACCACTTGATAATCAATTTTACCCTGCCAAAACAAGCCGATAAAAGCCGAACGAAATTCCTTGGCGAAAAAATACTGCCACAATGGGGTTAAAAAATATTGCTGACCAAACTGCGTCAAAACATCCGTATAAAAATTGCTCTGGCTTTCTCGTTGGAAAAAAATCAATTGATTACCACGGCGGTGACAAAACCACAAATGAGAAATAAAGGGCTTGAATAAATCCATCCCGGCAGAGGGCACTTCCAGATAACCGGCTTTGCCGACACGGATGATTTCTTTGATGGCTTGGCCCGGGTCGTCAACATGTTCCAACAAGTGAGAGCAATAAACAAAGTCAAAAGTTTTATCTTGAAAAGGCAGCTTGGCCACGTCCGCTTTGACAAAAAGTTTACGTTTGTCGAGCAATACCCGACCGCTGTTGCGTTGCTGGTCATCGTGCAAAAATTTATCCGCAATCACATCAGCCCGCCAATGGGGCTTGTCACCAGAGCCAATATCCAACACCAAGTCGCTTGCCTTTAAACCCTTGAGGAAAACTTTTCGTTGCCAAAACGAAACCAGGGCAAAGTAATAAGTTAATAATTTTAAAATCAGGCTCATTTTTGGTTAACCTTGTTTATTAACTGCAAGCTCTTTTTGCCGGCTAGCGACCAACTGAACTGGCGGCTCCATGCCAACGCGCCGCTTTGCAAACGACGGTAAAGCTTTTGGTCGGTCAAGGCTTCCGCCAGATTAGCCGCCAGCGCTTGCGGGGAGTTACGGCGGCAAAGCAAACCGGTTTGGTGGTGAACAATGGAATCACGCAAGCCGGGCGAGTTGTAACCCACGACCGGCGTACCCATGCTGTTGGCTTCAATGACCACCAAACCCCAGCCTTCTCGATACGAAGGGTTTACCATTAGGTGGGCTTTGGCCAACAAGTTAAATTTAGTCCGGTTATCCACAAAGCCATAAAATTTGATTTGCCTGGCCACCCCGGCTTTTTTAGCCATGTTCTTAAGCTTTTTTAAATAACCAGGAGCACTACCGCCAACCACCCAAAAACGGCAATTGCCAACCTGCTTGACTAACAAGCCAAAGGCCTTAATCGCCTCCTCAATTCCTTTATCTTTTGCCAAAGCGCCCAAAAAAATCACGGTTGGCTGACTGGCTTTGACAGGAAAAGGCCACGGCTTGATCACTTTAATCCCATTATGAATGACCGTAATGTTGCGGCGGGGAATACCGTAACGAACTAAATCTCTCCTGGTTGACTCAGAAACCGTCAGAAAAGGAACCTGACGATAAAAAAGAAAGCAAACCGGCTCCAAAAGGTAGCCCAAACTTCCTACCAGCCAATTTAACGGCTTGGGCAGGGGATTTAAAAGCCAAACATCACGGGTCACCTCGTGAATAAAAGCTAATTTCGGCACTTTAACATAAAGGGGAGTCAAAAAGGGCAAGCCGTGAAACTGGTCAATCACTAAGTCAAACCGGCCCTGACCATTCTGGAGATACCAAAAAAAAGCCGCCAAATGAACCGTTAACAGCTCGTTTCCTCGCCTGATAAT
>PFEM01000011.1:0-135 GCA_002793635.1 Candidatus Shapirobacteria bacterium CG10_big_fil_rev_8_21_14_0_10_48_15 | reverse complement strand
CGCCACTGTTTCCTGAACAGGCCGGCCTCTTGATTTTGAACCAAACCAAGTCACGCGGTGACCCGCTTTAACCCAAGCCTTGGCGTGCTCAAAAGTCACCACTTCCGCCCCGCCCTGATGATGGTGTTTAATGTC
>PFEM01000012.1:14064-14819 GCA_002793635.1 Candidatus Shapirobacteria bacterium CG10_big_fil_rev_8_21_14_0_10_48_15 | reverse complement strand
AGACGGGACCTTTTGGATAGTTGTGCTGATATCTGGTATGTTGGTGTTTTAGGTGATACGGGGGCGGTCCGGAATTATTGCACCGGCCGGCCGGCGGGCAAAGAGTGCTGGTTTTATGCCAATTCAACTAACCGGGGCAATGAAACGGAATTTGCCCGTAGAACTTTTGGCTTCTGGTTTTACAAAGTCCCTTTTACCCATCAGTACCCCTGGGCTTATCGCTATTACACTCTTGACCCCTTTGATGACACCGATGGTTCGTGGGGTGATTTCGTTTATATTTATCCCGATGAAGCTGACGATTGGTCACCGAGTTTGCCGGCCCTAAAATGGGAGGGAATGAGAGAAGGGGTGGATGATTTACGATATTTAGCCACGCTGGAGGCAGCGATTAGTGCTGCGCCGGCCAGTTTAGCGGCCAAGAAAACCGAGGCAATTAATTATCTTAGCGAATTGAAGCAGGCCCCACAATTTGATATTTTTTGGGAAGTAGTCTATCAAGTTCCGCCAAGGGATTTAGGTACGGCGGATTTAAGTAAACTTGAATTTTATAATGTGAGCCGAAAAAGACTTGCCAGCTTCATTACTCAATTGCTGCCAACTGGTGTTCCTACGTCTGCTGCCACTCCCACGACGACAGTCACCCCGACCGCCACGGCCACGCCCACCAACATGCCCACCAACATGCCCACCAACACGCCCACCAATACGCCGGTACCGACGGTCCCACCTAGACCCACCGCCACCCCCACTCC
>PFEM01000012.1:652-13980 GCA_002793635.1 Candidatus Shapirobacteria bacterium CG10_big_fil_rev_8_21_14_0_10_48_15 | reverse complement strand
GGCAAGTCAATGCCATCGATTTTTCCTACGTCATTGCCGTTTACAATACCAATGATCCCAAGGCGGATTTTGATGGTTCCCAACTAGTCAACGCTTTGGATATCAGCATGGTTTTAGCCAACTATGGCCAGACGGCGCCGTAGCGGTCAGCGGTAATACTTTTTCCCTTTCAACTTGTCCGGCAGGAGGTCCTGGTCGGTATAACGTTCGTAGCCCTGGCCATAGCCCAACGCTTTCATTAAGTCCGTGGGCGCGTTGCGCAGATTCAGGGGAATAGGCAGATTGCCATGGGTTTGGACATCTTTTTGGGCAGCCCGCAAGCCATTATAAGCGGACCGGTCTTTGGGGGCTTTGGCCAAATAGACGACCCCATGGGCCAAGTTGATGGCACATTCCGGATAGCCGATCACCTCACAGGCACGGAAAACGGCGTTGGCGACCACCAGCGCGGTGGGTTGGGCCAGGCCGATATCTTCGGAAGCAAAAATCACCATGCGGCGGGCAATAAACAGGGGGTCCTCCCCTGCTTCCACCATCCGCGCCAAATAATAGAGGGCGGCGTCGGGGTTGGAAGCACGCATCGACTTGATAAAAGCAGAAATGGTGTTGTAGTGCTCTTCACCGGCGCGATCATAAAGCAAAGATGAGCGCTGAAACACCGCTTTAATTAAGGAAAGTGGCATTTTTCTCTTGCTTTTGTGAATTGAAGCGGCGATTTCGATGGCGTTGAGGGCCACGCGGGCGTCTCCGTTGCTGGCTTGAACAAGTAGAGCCTCGGCGTCGGCCGCCAGGCTGATTTTCAGCGCTTGAGCGCCCCGCTTGATAATTGCGGTTAGCTGGGAGGGCGAAAGCAGTTCTAAGACAAACACCCGGCAGCGGGACAGCAACGGACCGATGACTTCAAAACTGGGATTTTCGGTGGTGGCCCCGATCAGAATAATCGTGCCGTTTTCAACGTGGGGCAAAAACGCGTCTTGCTGGGCCTTGTTAAAGCGGTGAATTTCGTCCAAAAACAAGATCGTTTTTTGACCATACAAAGTTAATCTTTCTTTGGCCTGTTTGACCGTTTGGCGGATATCGGCGAGGGCGGTAGTTACCGCCGAATAATGGGCGAAATAGCTTTTGGTGGTTTGGGCAATGATGCAAGCCAGAGTGGTTTTGCCGGAGCCGGGCGGCCCCCAAAAAATCATTGAAGGCAGCTGGTCGGACTCAATCAGCTGGCGGATAATGCCGGTTTTGCCGACCAGATGTTTTTGGCCGACGTAATCATCCAGATTGGTGGGCCGGATCCGGTCTGCCAGCGGGGCATACTGGCTCACGGCAGGAGCCTAAGGGCTTTTTCCAACAAAACCAAAAAGGGGTCTTCGGTCAACGGGGTGCGGACAATAAAAAAAATAGACCCAAGGGAGATGAGGGCACCCGCCGCCAAGTGAAAAGGCCGAATTTTTTGAGGCGGCTTAAAAATGAGGAAAAACGCAAACAAAACATCAAGACTAATCGTGATCCAGTAAATGATGGCTTTTTCAATCAACCCCTCTTCAATGAGCCCGGTCGAGCCCTGATCGCGTAAATTAATTCGTGGATAAACAAAAATCATCAGCACGGACGAATAGGCAATTTTGTAAAGACCGCTGGCAATCAGGGTCAAGGAGATCAGCTTGGTCAAAAAAGACCGCTTACTCATAAGGCCCATCTTATCACTCGTAGCGGAGCGCAGCAATAGGATCGAGCTTGGCAGCTTTGGCGGCCGGCGCCACGCCAAAGATGATCCCGATCAGGCTGGAGACGCCGAAAGCCAGCAAAATTGACCAGCCGGTGATCGTGGTCGTAAAAAAGCGATTGATGATCAGGGCACCGCCCACACCCAAGAGAATGCCGGCCGCGCCCCCTACAAGCGAGAGCACAGTCGCTTCGATTAAAAATTGGTGGAGAATATTTTTGGGTGTTGCGCCGATGGCCTTGCGCAGCCCGATTTCCCGAGTCCGCTCCGTGACGGACACCAGCATGATGTTCATGATGCCGACACCGCCCACCACCAGCGAAATAGCGGCAATTCCCGCCAGGGCAAGCGTCAATGTTCCCAAAATTTGGGAGATCACGTTGAGGATACTTTTGGTGTCGATGATGGAAAACTCGTCGTCTTTAAGGTAAGCGCCCAAGATGGTTTCAATTTCCTGCTTGGTGGCCGGGACAGTCTCGGCACTTTGGGATTGGACCCAAAAAGACTGAATATACTGCAGGTCGAATTGGCGCATCGCGGTCGTGGCGGGAATAAAGACTTGGTTGTCCATGTCGATATTGCCGAAAGCACCTTTTTCTGCCAAAACGCCGATGACCGTATAGCGTTGGTCGGAAATCGTGATTTTGCGGCCGACAGCGGTGGCTTGGGAAAAAAGCTCCTCGGCCACACTGCTGCCCAAAACAGCCACTTTTTTGGCCGAATTGTACTGGGAGGCGCTAAAAAAGGCTCCGGATTGGAGGCGATGATCGCGTACTTGGGGATATTCGGTCCCAACCCCGCTGACTTGGGAAATTTTGGTGTGACCTTTGTACTTGATTGTGCCGTTGCTTTCAATATAGGGCATGACGACTTTGATGGTTTGGCCTTGTCTTTGCAGTTGTTTCAGCTGGGCAAAGGTAAACTTGGGGGCGGTGGCCCCGGCGCCCATCATCCCTCCCTGCTGGCCCTGGCCGGAACTGACTTCAAACTCGCCGGGAACGACGAAGAGCGAGCCGGCGCCCAAGTCTTCCAATTGGCCGGTGATGTAAGTTTTTAAGCCGCTGCCAATGGCGATCAGCAAGATTACCGAGCTGATGCCGATGATGATTCCCAACATGGTCAAAAAAGACCGCATTTTGTTGGTTAAAAGGCCGGTTAAGGCCAAGCGGATGGTTTCTTTAAGATTCATCGCCGGTAATGACGATTTGGCCTTCTTGGAGTCCGTGGCTAATTTCGATTTGGCTGTCCGATTCCAAGCCAGTCTCGACCTTAATCTCTTGAATTTGCCGACCGTCGATCACAGCCACGTATTGATAGTCATCTTTTTGCTTGACTGCTTCATAAGGGACTACCAAGACGGCCGGTTTTTGCGCAATTGTAATCTCGCAATCGCCGTTCATGCCGTCTTTAAACCGGTAATCAGCGTTGCTGCCAAGAATGATTTCTAACGGAAAGGCCGTCCCGCCACCGCTGGTGGTAAGGGCCGAAAAGCCGATTTGTTTGACGGTACCGGTAAATTCTTCGTCGGGATAAGCGTCCAAAAAGACGGTGACACTCTGGCCAAGCTGAATTTTGCCGATGTCCAACTCGTCCGCATTGGCCACAAACTTCATCACTTTGGGGTTAACGACTGTGAATTCGGTGGTAGTATAAACAATATTGCTGCCAGGAACGGCGTTTTTGATTTCCGTGACTAAGCCTTCAATCGGGCTGGTCAGGGTGGCCATCTTCACGGCGTAGTCGGCAATCTCCACATCGGCCACGGCTTTGTCCAAATCCCACTGATTTTTTTCCAAAAGGCGCTTGACGGTGTCAGTCAGGGCAGTTTGGGGGGTTTGCCCCTGATAGGTAACCCGATATTCTTGTTCAAAGTCGTTTCTTTCGAGTGCGTAATCTCGTAACGCCCTCACCAGCGTTTTTTCCAAGTCATGTTTGTCCAGCGAAGCGAGCACCTGCCATGGCTTAACCCAATCCCCTTCTTGGACGCCGACCCACGCCAGCCTGCCTGAAGTGGGAAACTTTAGGGTGGCCTTGTTTTCGGCCTCGACGCTGCCGGAAGCAGACACGATTTGGCTGATGTCCTGTTGGGTAACCACCGCGGTTTGGTATTTTTTGGTCAGCGGGGTGGTCGCTGCCCGGATCAGGCGCGTGGCCACTACCCCCACTACCACGAGAATCCCGACCAGAACAACGGCCAAAAGAACGTGGTTTTTGATCAAGAACCAGATTTTTTTCATTGTGGACGGGGCGGGAGTTGAACCCGCACAGGTTTTACCCCACAGGATCCTAAATCCTGCGTGTCTGCCAATTCCACCACCCGTCCTCCTCCAGAGCCTTTAGACTGCCTGGCGGCAGTGTCTGCCTCCCGCATAAACTTAGCACTCGAGCCCGTTAGACGGGTCTCGTGCTGCGTTTTGCGGGATTGCGCTGCGCTTAAATTCCACCACCCGTCCTGCCGTCTATTCTATTTTAGCAGAATTATAAAGTGAGTTCGAGGGCTTTTAGGTTGTCGAGCTGGTTGATGAAAAAAGCGACTTTGACCGCCCAAGTGGAAGAGGGCGGGGCGTAAACCGGGCCGATCTTGCCAGGCGTGTCTAGGCCACGGCCGACGTATTTTTCGGCCAGAACTCGCGTCACGTGATCAATGGATTGCGGCCAGGAGGTAAACCGGTAAGCGCCATTAGCCCAACCATAGGCGTTGTAAGAATTGCCGGGAATGTGTTTGCCAAAGGTGGATTCCACGCCGGTAATGGCCGGCACCAGCTGCCAGTCAAGGCCGTATTGGTCCGCGGCGGCCACAAAATCAGGCGCATAAGGAGTCAAAGGTGAGTCGTAAGACGCCAAAAACTTAGCCAGTCGTTCGACCCGGGCGTCCGGTTCGGCAAAGCCCAGCACAGCGTTTTTGAACGCCGCCGAACCGGCCGCTTCTTTGGCTTGCGCCGGCGCCGCGGTTAATAACATTAAGCTGATGATCATGACGAGAAATTTGGTCATAAAAAAAATCCTAAAGTAAGCCGTGAGGCGAACTTTAGGATCTGGAACGTAGTCTACTATATATTATAGGATTTGTCAAGGCTAGACTGTGGTAAAATAGACTGATGAAATTTAAGCTTAAAGCGCCGTTTGCCCCGGCAGGAGACCAACTGGCCGCGATCGAAAAGCTGACGGCCGGAACGCAAGCCGGTCAAGAACACCAGGTATTGCTGGGGGTGACCGGTTCGGGCAAGACCTACACGATTGCCAACGTCATTGAACGGACCCAAAAACCGGTCTTGGTGATCTCTCACAACAAGACCTTGGCGGCCCAGCTTTATCAGGAATTTAAGGAATTTTTTCCCCAAAACGGAGTGGGTTTTTTTGTGTCTTACTATGATTACTATCAGCCAGAAGCTTACGTGCCCCAAACGGACACTTATATTGCCAAGGAAGTGGATATCAACCAGGAAATTGATAAACTGCGGTTGCAGGCCACTTCCCTGCTTTTTTCGCGCCGCGACGTGATCATCGTGGCTTCCGTGTCCTGTATTTATAACATCGGCTCTCCGTTCGAGTACGGCCAGTTAGTCATCCGACTGGAAAAAGGCCAGCCAATTGACGGTGAGACCTTGATGCAACAGCTGGTCAGCCTGTATTACACCCGCTCCAGGTTGGAGTTTGGCCGGGGGATGTTTCGCTCCCGCGGCGAGTCAATCGAACTGATTCCGGCTTACAGCGACGAGATTTTGCGGGTGGAAATTGAGGAAGGGGTGATTAAAGCAATTACCACCCAACCGGTTTTGGGCGGGGTTACCCAGACTTTTGCTCAAATGATGATCTATCCGGCCAAGCATTATTTGGCCAATCCGGCGATTTTGCAAGGCGCCTTTAGCCAGATCAGGCGTGACTTAAAAATTCGCGTCAAGCAGCTGGAAAAAATGGGGAAAGATTTGGAAGCGCATCGGTTAGCCCAGCGGGTCAAATATGATTTGGAAATGATGGCCGAAACTGGCTATGTTAACGGCATCGAAAACTACTCTCGCTATTTTGACGGTCGCCAGCCAGGGGCGGCGCCGTGGAGCTTGCTGGATTATTACCATCATGTTTATCAGGATGATTTTTTGGTGGTGATTGACGAGTCACACATGACTATTCCCCAAATTAGGGGCATGTATTATGGCGATTTGTCGCGTCGCGAAATGTTAATTGACTACGGGTTTCGCTTGCCTTCCTGTAAGGACAACCGACCGTTGCGCTTTGCGGAATATTTGGCGCGGGTGCCGCAGAGTCTTTACGTTTCGGCCACGCCGGCGGTTTGGGAAATCAGTCAGGCGGCAGGGATCGTTGAGCAACTGGTTCGGCCCACCGGCCTGGTCGATCCGACCGTCGCCGTCCGGCCCACCAAGGGGCAAATCCAGGACTTGGTGGTCGAAATCAAAAAGCGGCAAAAGCGAAGCGAGCGGGTCTTGGTGACCACTTTGACCAAGAAAATGGCGGAAGAGGTGGCCTGGTGGCTGTCCGACCCTAAAAATACCGGCACGGCCCTAGCGGTTCAGTATCTGCATGCTGACGTGGACACTTTGCAGCGGACTGATATTTTGGCCGACCTGCGCCAGGGTAAGTATGACGTGCTGGTGGGCGTTAATTTGCTGCGGGAAGGTTTGGATTTGCCGGAAGTGTCGCTGGTGGCGATTTTGGACGCGGACAAGCAAGGCTTTTTGCGCTCCAAAATTTCGTTGGTCCAGACCATGGGCCGGGCGGCCCGGAACCGCGCCGGCACGGTGATTTTGTACGCTGACCAGGTGTCGACGGCGATGAGTGAAGCCATTGCCGAGGTGACGCGACGACGCGCTTACCAGTTGGAATACAACGCCAAGCACGGGATCACCCCGCGGACAATCAGCAAACCCATTCGGGGGCAAATCGCTAATCGAGAGGCCGAGCAAGCAAGGGGCCGTAAGGCGCAGCCAACCAAGCTGGAAGAGGTTGACGTGGATTCACTGACCCCCGGCGATAAAAAGAAGCTGGTGTCCCGCCTACGGCGGGAGATGCGCCAGGCGGCCGCGGCGTTGGAATTTGAGCAAGCCGCCCAGATCCGTGACCTGATCAAAAAGCTTGGCCGATAAGGTATAATCAGGCTGAGCCACGTCAACCGTGGAGATTTTTTTATGCAAGACCAAATTGTCATCAGGGGGGCGCGGGAGCATAACCTCAAAAATATTGATTTGGAAATTCCCAAAAACAAGTTGGTGGTTTTTTCGGGAGTTTCCGGTTCGGGTAAGACCAGCCTGGCTATGGACACGCTCTACGCTGAAGGTCACCGTCGCTATGTCGAAAGCCTGTCCGCTTATGCCCGCCAGTTTTTGGGGATGTTGCCGCGGCCGGAGGTGGATAGTATTACGGGCTTATCACCGGCCATTGCCATCGACCAGCATGGTCTTTCGCACAACCCCCGTTCGACCGTTGGCACCGTGACGGAAATTTATGATTTTTTGCGGGTGTTGTATGCCCGGATCGGCCGGCCTCACTGTCCCCAGTGTGGTCGTGAGGTGGCGCGGCAGACGAGTGAACAAATAGTTGGCCAGGTAACCAAGTTAATCAAAGAGGAGTTAGCTAACCGGCCGGGTCAGCCGGGGCGATTTTTGCTGCTGGCACCGGTAGTACGCGATAAGCGGGGCGAGTTTGACCGGTTGTTTGACAACCTCAAAAACAAAGGCTTTCACCAAGTGCGCCTTGACGGCTGGATTTATGATTTGGCCACCACGCCGGTATTGATCAAAACCAACCGCCACAATATTGAGGTAGTGGTGGACCGGGTGACGGCCCAACCAAAAACCCTGGCCGAAAAAAAGTTTTGGCAGCGGTTAAAAGACGATGTGGAAATTGCTTTGGAAATGGCGGCGGGGATGGCGGTGCTGGCAGTGGTTAAGGACGCTTCGTTTGGTTGGCCCCAGCGGCCAGCCAAAATGGAAGACCATTTGTTTTCTTCTTTGTTTGCTTGCCCGGCTTGCAACCTTTCTTTACCGGAGATTGAACCACGGTTGTTTTCCTTTAATTCTCCTTTTGGCGCCTGCCCAAAATGCAATGGTTTGGGAGTAATTTTGAAAATTGACCGTAGCCGGGTTTCTCAGTGGCGGGCAGATGATTTGGAGCGGCGTTATTATAGTACCACTTCGGAGGTGGTGCGTGAAGAGATTGAAAAATTAATGATCAAGGAGATTTGTCCCGCCTGCGAGGGTGCCCGTTTGAAAAAAAGCGCTCTCAAAGTGACGGTTGAAGGCCAATCAATTGCCCAGGTGGCGGCCCGTAGTTTAGCCAAACTGAAACACTGGGTGGGCTCGCTTGGTCATAATCTGGCTTCAGAACAGCAAAGGGAAATTGCCCAAGTGATTATTGCCCAAATTAGCCGCCGCTTGGATTTTTTGACGGCGGTAGGAGTAGGCTACTTGAGCTTGGACCGGCAAGCCGCGACGCTTTCCGCCGGTGAAGGCCAGCGGATTCGGCTGGCCTCCCAGATGGGCAGCGGCCTGACGGGCGTGCTTTATATTCTCGACGAGCCAACCGTCGGCTTGCACCCGCGGGATACCCAGCGGCTGATTAAGACCCTTAAAAACCTGCGCGACTTGGGCAATACTTTGGTGGTGGTGGAGCATGATCGGGAAGTCTTGCAGGCCGCAGATTGGATTGTGGATTTTGGGCCGCAGGCCGGTAAAAATGGCGGTCAGCTGGTAGCGGCGGGGACGCCAGCAACCGTCAAACAAAATCGCCATTCTTTAACGGGCCGTTACCTGGCAGGTAAAGACGCCATGCCGGTCCCACCACCGGTGAGCAAGCAAAAAAATCAATGGCTGAAATTGACGGGCTGTCGGACGCATAATTTGAAAGAGATTGATTTGTTGCTGCCTTTGGCCAGGTTGGTTTGCGTCACGGGCGTTTCCGGCTCCGGGAAGTCGAGTTTGATCACCGACACTTTGTACCCGGCGTTGAAACGGGCGCTTAATGATGACTACAAAGAAAGGGCGGGTGAATACCGCTCGCTTTCCGGAGTGCAAAATATCGGCCAAGTTTTGCTGGTGGACCAAACGCCGGTTGGTCGGACGTCACGCAGCAACCCGGCGACCTATACCGGCGTGTTTACCGAAATTCGCCGGTTGTTTGCTCAAACCAAGGAAGCCAAGCTGCGCGGCTTTGGCCAGACTTATTTTTCCTTTAATACCGAGGGTGGTCGCTGCGAAGCCTGCCAGGGGCAAGGTCAGATTAGGGTCCAAATGCAGTTTTTGCCGGATTTGTGGGTTCAGTGCGAGCAATGTCACGGCGCCCGCTTTCAAGCCGAGGTGATGGAGGTTGAGTATAAAGGGAAAAATATCAGCCAAATTTTGGCGCTGACGGTCCAAGAGGCCTTGTCTTTTTTTGAGGCGATCCCGATGATTTACCGGCGGCTTAAGGTTCTGCAAAAAATCGGTTTGGATTATCTGGAGCTGGGTCAGTCCTCCCCCACGCTATCCGGTGGCGAGTCCCAGCGGCTGAAGTTGGCCCGGGAGCTGGTTAAAAAAAGCGAGGGCAAAACAATTTACTTGCTGGACGAGCCGACGGTTGGCTTGCATTTTGCTGATCTGAAAAAATTGCTGATTGTTTTGCGTGCCTTGGTCAAGCGGGGTGACACGGTGATCATCATCGAACACAATCTTGATTTGATCAGCCAGACGGATTGGGTTATTGATCTGGGCCCGGAAGGTGGTGAGCAGGGCGGCCGGATCGTCGCCACAGGCACCCCGCGCCGCCTCGCTCAAAATCCCGATTCGTGGACAGGCAGGTATCTGGCCAAGCGATGATAAAAAGAGTTTTAAAAGTGACAGTTAAAAAACTTCCTCAAAAACCGGGGGTGTATTTATTCCGTGATTTACACGACAAGGTTTTGTATGTTGGCAAAGCCATAAACCTTCAGAAACGAGTAAAAAACTATTTTAGTGAAAATAAAGTTGATTTTAAAACAAAAAGATTACTCGAAAATGCTGATAAGGTAGACTTCATCGAGACAAAGTCTGAATTGGAATCGCTCCTTTTGGAAGCCCGGCTGATTAAACAATACCGGCCGCGTTATAATATTCGTCTTAAAGACGACAAGCGCTACTTGTACGCCGGCTTTACCAAAGAACCCTTTCCTCGTTTGGTGTTGCTGCGCCAACCGGAAAAAGAACCAGGACTGCTAAATTGGTTTGGCCCGTTTCCCAGCAGCTATGCTCTCAAGGAGATCTTGCGGCTGGTCAGGCGGATTTTTCCCCACCGGACTTGCCAAAAGATGCTTGCCGGTGGTTGTTTGTATTACCATTTGGGTTTGTGCCCGGGAATGTGTCGGGAGTCGGTCAAGAATTATGGTCGGACCGTCAAAAACTTAAGTTTGCTTTTGGGTGGCCAAACTGACCAGCTGGTCAAACTCCTGACTAAAAGGATGCAACAAGCCGCCACCGCCGAAAAGTATGAGACAGCGGCTGTCAGCAAAAGGCAGCTGCAGCTGATGGCCCGCCTTTGGCAAAACTACCGGCGCTTTCCGGAAACGGAAAAAATCATCAAGCAACTGGAGACCGTTCGCCAACTACTGGTGTGCTGGCAGGGTTTTGATCCCCTGTTGATTCACCGCCTGGAGGCTTATGACATCGCTAATTTGGGCAAAGACGTGGTGGTGGGCGCCATGACGGTTTTGCTTGAAGGTGAGCCGGATAACCAGCAGTACCGTCAATTTAAGATTAGGGGTGAATTTCAGGGTGATCCGCCGGCCTTGCGGCAAGTGATCAGCCGCCGGCTGCACCATCGCCGTTGGGTTTATCCACAGGTGATTTTGGTAGACGGCGGCAAGGGCCAAGTGGCCGCTGCCTTCCAAGCGCTCGCCGAAAAAAAACTGATAGGCCAAATCGGCTTAATCGGCTTAGCCAAGCAAGAAGAAGTGCTGGTGATTCCCCGCATCGATCAGGAAAAAATTGTCAGTTGGAAATTAGTGGCCAGTTTGCCGATTTTGCAGCAGGCTCGCGACGAAGCCCATCGGTTTGCGCAGCGCTATTACAAAAAGCTTCACAGGCGAATAACCTTTGACTGATAACCAATAATCAATAATCAATAGCAGATAACTGGCAACGAAACACGAAAGTTACAAGTTATCAGCCATCAGTTATCAGCCTTTTTTGCCAGAATAAAAATCGAGGGGCCGGGCCAAAAGGCGGCGTAGGGTTTTTGGCTGATTTTTTCCAAAAAAAGCAAAAAACTAAGCGGCAGGAGCTTTTTACAAATGGGGTTGCGAAAATTGGACACGGAAAGGGTTTGGATAATTTGGAAACGATGCTTTTTTAAAAGCCTGATGACGTGCTGGGGATGGTAGTTTAAAAAGGGGACTTTGGTTTGGCGTTCTTGGCCCACCGGGGCCGGCTTAAGCGTGTGGAGACGACCAACGGTGCCTTGCAGCCAAGCCCGGAGCTGGGCTTTAAAATGGATTTTATTGGCAAATTCCAAAATGAGATAGCCTTGTGGCTTCAGGACCCGCGCCACTTCGGCCAAGGCCCTTTCCGGTTCTTTGAGGTGATGAAAGGTACGGACCATGATGGCCGTGTCAAAGCTGGCTTCGGGAAAGGGAAGATTTTCTACGAAGGCCTTAACCAAGGTTAAGTTTTTTTGGCGACGACAATTTTGTCGGGTCTGGTCAAGCATTTTTTGGGAAGGATCTACCAGCGTGCAAGCCGCGGCGTGACGATGGTAACAACGGGTCAAGCGGCCAAAGCCCACGCCAATGTCGATCAGTTTTTTGGCTTGGGGTGTCAGCGACAGCAACCGCTTCAGGGCCAGCTGGTCAGCCCGGTTTTCGTATTGCCTGGCCTGCCAGTATTGCTTGTAGTCAAAAAGGGGGTCGTCGTAATAAGGTGTAAGCTTCATTAGTCCACTTGGCCGGTTTCCAATTCTTGGAAAAATTGGCTGACAGCCGCGGCCCAAGAACCATCGGACAACGGCGTGTATTTGTTCATGATCTCTTCAGGGGTGATGTAGCCTTGGTCAAGATATTTTTCTTTCAGGCCTTGGGCCACCGTCTCAATTGCCTGCTCCCAGCTGGCAAACTTTAACGTGCCGCGGCTGTGGATGCCCCATCCCCAAGCGTTGTATGAATCCGGCGGAATTTTTTTGCCCAAATTGGATTCTTGCTGGGCAATGGCAACCAGCAAGCGCCAGTCAAGCCCGTATTGGTCGGAAGTGGCCACCAGGAGACCGGCCAAAGGCGCCAGCGGCGAATGATATTTTTCCAAGTATTTTTGGATAATCACCGGCCGGGCGTCAGCGGTATCAATAGTGCCCAAAGCTTGGCCGCTTGCTTGCGGTAAGGCAGCGTAAAGCTGCGAGGGAGAGTTAACATTAGTGGCCAAGCTGGGTGCCGGGGCTTTCCTGCCGGCTAAACTCAAAAGTCCGATGGTCAGGTTGACCGGCGCGATGAATAGAAAAACAAAAACAAGAATGAATTTTTTCATCGACAATTGTACTGCGTTTCAGCATGCCACACTCCCCTGCCCTTGTCAAGGCAGGCAACGAAAAACCGCCTAGTGGGCGAGAAACAAGTTTGTACTTGCTCTGCCACTAGGCGGGGGTTCTCTAGCCTATCAGCGGCATTGCGACACGGCCATTGGGCGGTTTAGTGGGGGGCGCAAACATTCGTAGCTATGTACGGGGCAGCGCAGGCCGTAGACTTGCCCCTTTTTGGGTCCTGAACACAGACATACCGGGCATCCCTGCCTGCTTTTTTCCAGGTGCCCGCAATTTGGACACCTTGGGCAGGTGCATTCCTTTTGGTTCATGGTTTCTCCTTTACTTAACAATTTTGGGCCATTGGCTGGCAATTTGCTGCCAGCGACTTGGTTCCTGATGATGCCAAAGTGCGGCGTCTTCAACAAATACCGCCTGCGGATTAGTTAATTCAATCACCTGATTCAAAGGGCGTTCCGTGCTGAGGCGGACGACGCTGACACCGCTGTCAGTTTCGGCGACGACGACGAAGCGAGTCGCAACTAGCGCGGTGACAACATTGCCTATAGATCCAGATGGATGTTCTTTCAGGCTACTAATATTGACCACGCCTACTACGTTTGTGTCCACTGGAAACCCTCCCGAATTGTAATGAAAGGCCGCTGTGAAAGTGCGAGAGAACAGGCCAAAGGTGTATCACGCAGGGGCCGAACTGTCAAAGGCAAAAAAGAAGGCACCAAGAAAAGTTGTTTCATTGTCGGTAAGACAATGGAGTTGTCGAAAACAACCCTTCTTTTCCCGGTGCCTTGACATCGCTCCTTGCTGTTAGGCGTGTTCCGCTATCAATGCTTTGACAAGCGAAGGAGCGATGTAGCCGTCATTGGCCAGACAGCGTAGCTTTTTCAAAGCATTCAGGTGTTTCTGGCAGGCGGCTACCGTGATCGTCCAGCCAGCGTTGTCTTCGCGAATCTTCGTTCCCCACTGTCCAAAGCAGACATCGGAGATACGCATCCCAGTGGCTTCATTTTCCACCTTAGCGGTCAGCGTATGGCGTTTGTCATAGTTGTCACCGCCGCAAACGAAGCAGCCGAGGACTTCGCAACTGGTGCCAAAAGTGTCAGTCGTGTTGGCGAAAAAC
>PFEM01000012.1:0-509 GCA_002793635.1 Candidatus Shapirobacteria bacterium CG10_big_fil_rev_8_21_14_0_10_48_15 | reverse complement strand
GGTTAGCGCTCTGCCTTTGAGCTACGGTCACCATGTTGCTTATCTTGTGAGTCGCCTGGGAGTCGAACCCAGAACCTACTGCTTAAGAGGCAGTTGCTCTGCCGATTGAGCTAGCGACCCTTCACGAATTTAATTTTAAAAAGCTTAGCTTTTCTTCCCTTTTCCACCCCTTGATTTCTCTTTCCCTTTTGGCCGCCTCTTGGCGGCTGTTCCATAATTCTTGATAAATTAGTTTCACGGGCAATTTTCCTCTAATTGATTTTGCCCCCAGCTTATTATTATGTTGCCAGATTCTTCGATCAAGGTTGGTTGTTATTCCGGTATATAAAGAGCGATCAAGACATTTGACAATATAAACAAACCATCTCATTTTGCAACCAGTGCTTACGCCGCGGTCGCCAATGGCGGCCGAGGTGCCTCTGGAGAGAATCGAACTCCCATCAACGGTTCCGAAGACCGTCGCTTTGTCCATTAAGCTACAGAGGCTTGAATGTAGTAAAATTATAGCA
>PFEM01000005.1:223-13743 GCA_002793635.1 Candidatus Shapirobacteria bacterium CG10_big_fil_rev_8_21_14_0_10_48_15 | reverse complement strand
AAGGAGACATGTCGAAAAAGCAAGAAGTATCACTTAAAGATCTGCTGGAAGCCGGGGTTCATTTTGGACACCAGGCAGCGCGGTGGAATCCCAAGATGGCGTCGTATCTTTACGCGGTTAAAGACGGGGTTCATGTGTTTGATTTAGTCAAGACCAAAAAAAGTCTGGACGAAGCGGCCGCTTTTGTGCGCGACTGGACGGCTACCGGCAAAACGATTTTGTTTGTGGGGACCAAGCGTCAGGCGCAAGCCGTAATTCGCCAGCAAGCCCAAAAAGCGGGGTTACCTTTTGTTTGCCAGCGTTGGCTGGGGGGGACTCTGACCAATTGGGAGCAAATTCAGAAAAGCATCAAGCAGCTGATTGAAATGAAGGGGGCGCGGGAAAAAGGGGAGTATAAGAAGTATACTAAAAAAGAGCGGCTCTTGCTGGATCGGGAGATTGCCCGTTTGGAAAAGCTGTTTGGCGGTTTGGCCAGCTTGGAGAAGCCGCCGGAAGCGTTGTTTGTGGTGGACGTGCAAAAAGAAAGGATTGCGGTGCGGGAGGCAATCAGAAAAGGCTTGGAATTGGTGGCGATGGTGGATTCCAATTCTGATCCTGACGGGATTAGCTATCCCATTCCGGCCAATGATGACGCGGTGGGGTCAATCAGCCTGATTGTGGCGGCGATTGCCACAGCGGCCAAAGAGGGCATAGAAAAGTATGGTGAAAATAAGCCTGCAAAAAATTAAGCAGCTGCGCTTGCAAACTAAAGCGGGGGTGATGGATTGTCGCCAGGCCCTGGAAGCCACCGACGGCGCTTTGAGCAAAGCGGCGGAATGGCTACGCCAAAAAGGGATGACCGCGGCGGGGAAGCGGGTCGGCAGACGGGCTAGCGCGGGTTTGATTGAGACTTATATTCATCATCAGGGACAAGTGGCCGGTGTGGTAGAATTGAATTGTGAAACCGATTTTGTCGCCCGCACCGATGAATTTAAAAAATTGGCCCACGAGCTGGCGATGCAAGTAGCCGCGATGGACGCCCCCAGTCCGGTCGCTTTTTTAAAACAACCCTATATTCGCGATCCCCAAAAAACAATTGCCGAGCTGATCAAAGAAGCGATTGCCAAAATCGGCGAGAATATCGTGGTTGGTCAAGCGGCCCGCTTTGCGGTGGGCCAGAAGCGGCCAAAATGAAAGAAACTCGTCAGAAAATGAGCCATGTTTTGGAGCTGCTGGCTGCCGAACTGGCGACGCTTAAAGCCGGCAAAGCCACGCCGGCGCTGGTCGAACGAATCATGGTTGACGCTTACCAGACCAAAATGCCGGTCGTTGAGCTGGCAACGATTACGACGCCGGAACCCAGTCAACTGCTGGTCGCGCCTTTTGACCAATCCGTTATCAGAAATATAGAAAAAGCTTTGGCTTTGGATCGTGGTTTGGGCTTGCAACCGGTGATTGACGGCGAAGTGATTCGGATCAAAATCCCGCCGTTGACTGAGGAAAAAAGAAAAGAGTTGGTCAAGCTGCTGCAGCGCCAGCTGGAATCGGCCCGGATCATGATCCGCCAAGTTCGGTCCGAAAAAATGACCCAGTTAAAGCACGCTTTTGAAAATCAAGAAATCTTTGAGGACGACCGCCGCGGCCAAGAACGGGAGCTGCAAAAGCTGACCGATGAAATGAATGAAAAGATCGAAGAGATTGGGCAGAGGAAAGAGCAGGAATTGCTAAGAATATAAAAAATTATCAATTTTCAAAATCCAATTTTCAATGAATTTTTAATGACAAAATTTACAAGCCGCTTGAAAACTGATTCACTGGTTATTGATTGTAAATTGAAAATTGTAAATTGGTAATTAACTGATGTTATCTCTTTTGGTTTTTCTCCTTACCCTCTCTGTGTTGGTCTTGGTTCACGAACTGGGCCATTTTTTGGCCGCTAAAAAGGCCGGGATTAAAGTCGAAGAATTCGGTTTTGGCTACCCGCCCCGGGCTTGGGGCAAAAAAATCGGCGAGACGATTTATTCGCTTAACTGGATTCCCTTTGGTGGTTTTGTCAGGCTGTATGGTGAAGAACTGCAGGAGGCAAAGGGGCAAGTAAGCCAAGGAGTCAACCGGGCTTTTTGGGCCAAATCGAAAGCGGCGCGCGTGATGGTGATTTTGGCCGGGGTGGTGGGCAACCTGTTGCTGGCGGTCTTTTGCTTTTCCATCGTTTATTCGGTTTCCGGGATTCCGACCGCTACCAATCAAGTGAAGATTATCGAGGTGGCCGTTGATTCACCGGCCGAGGCGGCGGGGTTCAAACAAGACGATTTGGTGATCGCTGTGGACGGGCAAGCGGTCAAAAACATCGAGGATTTTACCCAAAAAATTGCGGCCAAAAAAGGGGAAGAAGTTAATTTGCTTGTTAAAGATGGGGAGGAAAAAAATGTTTTGGTGACCCCTCGGTCAAACCCGCCCGAAGGGCAAGGGGCTTTGGGAGTGGTGGTGTCCGGGTTTGAGATGAAGCAGTATCCCTGGTGGCAGATGCCGGCGCGCAGCGCCTGGCAAGGGCTTCAGGAAGCGGTGGGTTGGGGAGGCTTGATTGCGTCTTCTTTTGGCAAGATGATTGTTGACTGGGTTGGCCAGGGTGTTGCCCCTCAAGACATCGGCGGGCCGGTCGCGATTTTTCAAGCGTCGGCCGGGGTGGCCCACGAAGGGATTTTGGCGATCCTGCGTTTTATGGGTATTTTGTCGGTCAACTTGGTGGTCTTGAATGTTTTGCCGTTTCCGGCGTTGGATGGGGGGCGATTGGTGTTTATTTTATATGAATTGATAGCGCGGCGGCGGCCCCGACCGTCAATTGAGCGCTGGACTAATATGGTCGGCATGACGGTTTTGTTGGGGTTACTGCTGTTGGTGACGATCAATGATGTCAGCCGGTTGTTGCAGACTTCCGCTCTGCTGTCTCGCTTTCGCTCTCGCTGGCCGTTTTAAAAAAGGAGCGGGATTTGAATTTTTGATATTTTGTGCTATTATAAGTCTGGTATTGGTGATTTGTGCAGAGGAGGTACAATGGAAGATTTCGATTGTAGGGACCTTCGAAGCAACGTGGTGCGGTCATGCAGGGGAACTTGCCCTGCAGGAGGACCAGAGGCATGTAAGTTGCCTCAGTCTCGGGAAACGGCCGCCCGGATTAGCGCAAAGCGCGCAAAGCGCGAGGCGGTAGCGGCGGCCGAAGCCACATCAAAAACTAATTGAGGTGGCCAAAGAGGGAAGGCTGACGTTCAAAGAGAGGCTTTTGGCCCCACTTTTCCGTCAGCTTTCCCCTTACTTTATCTTTTGCGCCAACACCCCTGGGATGAATTTGGGCATGCATGTCAGGAAAAAAGTTGTTAAGCGGCGAAGTCTTCAGGGTCCGCAGCCCAGGAGCAGTCGCAGAAATCATTGTTTTGCCTTGTTTCACAGCTTGCGGTTTGGGAACCAGAAAAGTAACAGGGGGTTTGCCTGCTTGGGCTAACATCGCAGATCCCATTAGCGGGGATTTGCCGCCGGTCCCAGCGGAGTGATTCCGTGTCAAGTTGAACGGTCTCTCTGGTAATCCGATAGGGGCAGTAAGCAGGATTAATTTCAGGCCAATTGCGCATAGCAAATATTAATTATAGGAAATTCTTCCCAAAAAGCAAAAAATCTTTTATAATGATGGCATGCGTTTTTCGCAGCTTTTTGCCAAGACCCTACGCCAGCCGCCCCGGGCGGCCGAAGTTCCCAGCCACCGCTTGCTGGTTCAGGCCGGCTTTATTGATCAGTTGGCCGCCGGCATTTTTACCTATTTGCCTTTGGGCTGGCGGGTTTATCGCAAAGTCGAGCAGATTATTCGCGAAGAAATGGACGCCATCGACGGTCAGGAGCTGTCTTTGCCGGTTCTTAATCCCCGTCAACTTTGGGAAGAATCCGGCCGCTGGTTGAGCTATACCCCGCCGCTGCTGAAAACCAAAGACCAGCACGGCCACGAGTATTGCCTGGCGCCGACGCATGAAGAGGCGATTACCGATCTGGGCCGCAAGCTGATCAGCTCTTATAAGGATTTGCCCAAAATGGTTTATCAGATTCAAGATAAGTTTCGCAACGAGACGCGGGCTACCGGCGGTTTACTGCGCGTCAAAGAGTTCATGATGAAGGACTTGTACAGCTTTCACGCAGACCAAAAAGGTTTGGACGATTATTACCAACAGGTTTTTCAGGCTTACCAAAAGATTTTTGCCCGTTGTGGTTTGAAAGCCCACGCGGTGGAAGCCGCTTCCGGTTCAATCGGCGGCAGCTTTTGCCATGAGTTTATGCTGTTTACGCCGACCGGTGAGGACCAGGTGGCTGGCTGTTCTCAATGTGATTATCTGGCGAACGTGGAGGTAGCCAAAGAAAGTACAGTCTGTCCTAAATGTCAAAAAGCCACGCTAAAAATCAAGACCGCGATTGAATTGGGCCATGTGTTTAAGTTGGGTGAGAAGTATTCCCAAGTGATGAAGGCAGAATATCTTGATCAAGATGGCCACAAGAAGCCCTTATTGATGGGTTGCTACGGCATCGGACTGGGGCGGTTGGTGGCGGCGATTGTAGAAGCAAATCATGACAATCGGGGCATGATTTGGCCGGCGACGGTGGCGCCGTTTGATGCTTACTTGATAGGAGTTGACCGAGTGAACCAAGCTAATCGAGTTAATCGAGTTGACCGAGTTAATCAGGAATTAAAAAAAGCGGGGGTGGAAGTCTTGTATGATGACCGGGAGGTGTCGGCGGGCGTCAAATTTGCCGATGCCGACCTGATCGGGATTCCCGTGCGGTTGGTCGTGTCAGCCAAGACGGGTGACAAGATCGAGTGGAAAAAACGGGGGGAGAAAAAAAGCCAGTTGCTAAGCCTCGAGGAAATTATTCAATCGCTTAAGAAATAAAAACTTCAAATTCCCCTATAATTTGTCAAGGGAGCGCGTTGTGTTTTGCGCTCTTAAAAGTTAAAATAGCGTTGTGAAACAAGTCATCACCCACCTTAACCCGGATTTGGACGCGGTGGCCAGCGTGTGGTTGGTCAAGCGCTTTTTGCCGGGGTGGGAAGAGGCAGTGGTCGACTTTGCGCCCGGTAAAAAAATTGAAGGGGTTGATGATCATCCGGAAGTTTTGCATGTTGATGTGGGCCTGGGTCGGTTGGACCATCACCAGACGGGCAAAAAAATTTCCGCGGCCAAACTTTGCTGGCAGTTTATTTTGAGAACGCGCCACGGTCAGCCCTTTGACGAAATTGAAAAGCAAGCGTTGACAGCCTTGGTCGCCACGGTGACTCAAATTGACAACGCCCGAGAACTGCGCTGGCCGGAAGTCAGCCAACCGCGCTTTTATTTTTATCTCCAGTCGATTCTTAACAATTTGCGCAGTTTAGGTAAAACCGATCAGGAGGTGGTGGCTTTTGGGATGGCGGCGTTGGACGCGGTGTTGGTGGGTTTAAAAAATCGGCTGACCGCCGAAGACGAACTGGATGAAGGCACTAAATTTCAACTTGCCGACGGAATAAAAGGCGTGGCGGTGATGACCAGTAACGAAAGAATTCTTTGGGAAGGTGAGGCCCGGGGTTATGCGCTGGTGGTTCGCAAAGATCCGGAATCGGGGGGCGTCAGAATTTATTGCCGTTGGGATAATGACATTGATTTGACAAAGGTTTATAATAAGATAAGGCAATTGGATCCCGAGTCTGATTGGTTTTTGCATGCGAGCAAAAAGTTGCTGCTCAACGAATCGCGGGTCAACCCGGGGATGCGACCCACCACGTTAAGTTTAGAAACCATTATTAAAATTTTGCAAAAGAATTTAAAATGAATTTAAGATTAAAAATTAATTCAAAATTGGAAATGCAAAATTCAAAATTTTGCTTGAGGGGGGGTGTATGACTTTAAGATGGCGACAGTCGTCAAAAAAGGTCTCGACGAAAGTGAAGATCGGCTTATTGCCCGGTTTCGAAAAAAAGTTCAAGCAGAACAACTGCTTACCGAATTAAGAAAACGGGAATTTTATCAAAAACCTTCGACCGAAAAAAAAGAAAGGCTTAAGGCCCTGCAGCGAGAAAACAGGCGGCGGAGGCGACGCGGATAAATGCCAATTCTCAACCAAATCAAGACCGATTTTCAGCAAGCTTTAAAAAGGAGGCAAACCCTTAAGGTGGCCACCTTAAGAATGCTGATGGCTGCTTTGAATGATGAGCGGAGTGCTTTGTATGGCAGTCAAGATAAGCAATTAGCTGATGAGCAAACGGTGGTGATCATCCGTCGGGAAACCAAAAAGCGGCGGGAAGCAATCGCCCTTTATAATCAAGGCAAAAGACCGGAACTGGCCGCAAAAGAGGCACAAGAGATCAAATTTTTAGAACAGTACTTACCCGCCCAAATGCCCGAAAGCGAAGTCACCAAGATAACCCAAAGGGTGATTGCCCAGTTGGGGGCCCAAGGGCCGGCGGTTTTTGGCAAAGTGATGGGTGTGGTCATGGGGCAGCTGAATGGTCAGGCCGACGGTAAGCAAGTGGCGGAAACAGTCAAAAGGAGCCTAAATACTACCAATTTCAAATAAATAACAATAATACCAACCAATGAAAAATGAAAAATGAAAAATAATCAAATAAAATTTATTGGCAGTATTGATACGGTTTAGATTACTTAAGTTCTAGTTGACAGCTTTTGATGTTTTCCATTAATGTAAATTTTGTCGACAGTCGCACCATGCGGCGGTTCAACAAAAAATATCGCAATCTTGATAAGCCGACGACGGTGCTGACTTTTTACTACGGCGAGGATCAAGTAGTGAAAGACACGTGCTGGGGAGAAGTTTTTATTTGTTTGGCGCAGGCAAAAAAACAGAACCTAACAGTTACAAAACTGATTATTCATGGATTCAGCAACCTTTTATCGCAAATACCGGCCGCAAAACTTAAGTCAACTTGACTTAAACTCGATCCGTCAAGGGTTGACGGATTTGGTCAGCTCCGGTCGAACTCCTCACGCCCTTCTTTTTGCCGGTCCCAAAGGGATTGGTAAAACCTCGGCCGCCCGGGTTTTAGCGAAAGCTTTAAATTGCCAGCAGAAGAAAAACCATGAGCCGTGTAATCGGTGTGAAATTTGTCAATCAATTACTAAAGGCACGGCGTTGGACTTGATTGAAATTGACGCCGCTTCCAACCGCGGCATTGACGACATCCGCAACCTTAAGGAAAAAATCAGCTTGGCGCCCACCCGCTGTCAGTACAAAGTCTATATTATTGACGAAGCCCACATGTTGACCAAAGAAGCCTTTAACGCACTGCTCAAAACTTTGGAAGAACCGCCCCAACACGCCGTGTTTATCTTGTGCACGACGGAACCGGAAAAACTACCGGCCACGATCATTTCGCGTTGCCTGCGGTTTAATTTTCAAAAAGCCGCGATGGAGGAGATCACCGGCAGTTTGGAAAAAGTGGTTAAGGGGGAGAAATTAAAAGTGGCGCAAGGGGTACTGGAAGCGGTTGCCCGGGCGGCTGATGGCAGTTTTCGCGACGGCCAAAAATTGCTGGAGCAATTATCCCTGGCCGGTGGCAAAATTACTTTGGCCGCGGCCGAGCAGCTGCTGCAGCAAACCGCAACGCTTCAGCCGCAAAGCCTGCTTGGTTTGCTCACCCAGGGCCAAACCCAGCAGGCTTTGGGAGAAGTGGACCGGGTGGTGGCCGCCGGCGGAGATTTAATTTATTTCACCCAACAGCTTTTGGATCGCCTCCGGCTGGCGCTGTTGGCCAAGATCGGAGTTCAGGAGATTGAGAGTCCGCAAGAATTGACCGAGGTAGGGGTGACGGCGATTAAACAGCTGATTGGCCTTTTTTCCCAAGCTTACAAGGAGATTAAGTTTTCGCCGATTCCCCAGTTGCCGTTAGAAATGGCCATTGTGGAGTATGTAGGGGCGAGGGTTTCCTCGCCCTCCGAATCAGGTAGTGACCAAAATGGAGGGGGAACGGTAGAGGTAAAATCTGTAGGGACGCGTCATGAGGCGCCCGCAAAAAGAGCGTTGCCTGCAATGCCCCTACACGGGGGCGGAGCGGCAGGCGCAGCCCACCGCAACGGCGAGTTTGCCAGGTTAGAATCCAAATGGGCTGACATTTTGGAGCAGGTCAAGCCGCTTAACCATTCGGTTCAGGCGTTGCTGCGCGCTTGCCGCTTGCTGGATTTTGACGGCAAGGATTTGAAGTTGGAAGTTTTTTACAAATTTCATAAGGAGCGGCTGGAAACGGAAAAGTGCCGTCAGATTGTCGAACAAGTCACCGGCCAGATTTTGGAAACACCGGTGCGTTTGGTTTGCGTTTTGGGTCAAAAAGAGGTTGCCCAAGGCGGCCAAGTAGGGGCGCATCATGATGCGCCCGATGAGGTGCCCTCAGCCAGTGGTGCTGACGATATTCTCGCCACTGCCGAAAATATTTTTAAATAACCCCAGCGCCGGTTTCTTCGCGAGGCGGTGACCTTATCCCAGATTGGCAATTGAAAATGAAGATGTTACAATACTAAAAATGATTGATTTCAGCAAATTTCGCCGGGCGCCGGAGCAGATTGGCCAAAAGGCCAAAATGGCCGGTCAAATGTTTAAAATCCAAAAAGAATTGGCGGGCGTCACGACCGAATATGAAGAAAAAGGGATCAAAGTGGTGATCAAGGGCGGTGGGTTAATCAATGCGCCTAAAATCAAAGAGTTGGAGTTTGAAGGCGAAGTCGAAGACAAAGATATTGTGGAAATTATTAATAAAGCTCTCAAAGAATCCCACCAAAAATCACTCAAAAAACTCAAAGAAGTCAGTGGTGATCTTCAAGGTATGGCAGGAGTCTAATGAATCTGCCCCGGCCGATCAGAAAGCTTATCGAATCTTTTGAAAAATTGCCGGGTATTGGTCCCAAAACTGCTCAGAGATTGACTTTTTACCTGCTTCACGTTCCCCAAGACCAGCTTGACGAGTTTGCCCAGTCTTTAACCAGTTTAAAAAAAGCGACGGTGTTGTGCTCCCGCTGCTTCAATGTGGCGGAGACCGATCCCTGCCCGGTTTGCCAGGACGACCGGCGCGACAAAACGGTGATTTGTGTGGTGGAGCAACCCTTGGACGTACTGGCCTTGGAAAAAACCAATCACTATCAGGGTCTGTATCATGTCTTGCACGGGGCGATTTCGCCGCTCAATAATATTGGTCCGGACGAGCTTTACATCAGCCAGTTTGTCAGCCGGGTCAAAAAGTCTTGGCAAAACGGGGCGGCGGTCAAAGAGGTGATTTTGGGGACCAATGCCAACATGGAAGGTGAAGCCACGGCGATGTACATCAAAAACCAGTTAAACAGTTTAATGGTTACGGGTGACGGCCTGCCTGCCGGCAAAGCAGGCCTGCGAGTGACTCGTCTCGGTCAAGGTTTGCCGACGGGTGGGGATTTGGAATACGCTGATGAAGTGACACTGTCACGCGCTTTGGAAGGAAGGAGAAAATACTGACGCCTAAACCCTTAGTGCAGCAGGTTGCCCGAGCGGTCAAGCAAATTGGCGAAGAAACGGTCAAAGAGATAGCGAAGCAGCCGGGGCAGTTGCTCGATACGGCTTTGGAACAACTTGGTGGCCAGCCGGTAGTTGGTCAGAAAGCGCCGCCAACCCAGCCAACGGGTTCTCAAACGGTTAGCCTCCAGCAGTTGAAGGCAATTGATAAAGCCAGCAGCGGGCAGCAGGTAGCCCAAATTACCAAGCAGCTGGAAGAAGAAATCAAAAAGTATCGGCTGATTCGCGAAGAGCAGCTGCGGCAGAGACGGGAGCTTGCCAATGCGGCGGGGGTTGAGGCAGCCGAGCCACCGGTGGTGCCGCCGGCCAGCAAACCCAAACGAGGCCTTTTTGGTATCAAAACAGCTCAACAAAAAGCCGGCGCCGAAACCGGTCCGGCCAGAAGGACCAGCGGATGATTAAGTTTTATAACACTCTTACCCACCGGATTGAAGAATTTAAACCGATCAAGCCGGGGTGGGTGGGGATGTATACCTGCGGCCCGACGGTTTACGGCCCGGGCCATTTGGGGCATGCCCGCAGTTATATCAACTTTGATTTGCTCAAGCGGGTGCTGATTAGCAATGGCTTGCAGGTGACTCATGTTTTGAACATCACGGATGTTCACGACGACATGATCAGGCGGGCCAACGAGTTGGGGGTCAGTCTGGAAGCGCTGGCGGCCAAATACATCCCGCTTTTTCAAAGGGATTTGCACAGCCTGAATATTTTGCCGGCAGACCACTACCCGCGCGTCACCGAAAACATCCCCGAGATTATTCAAGTGGTCAAGACGCTGGTGGACAAAGGTTACGCTTATGTTGAAAAGGACGGCTCGGTTTATTTTAAGGTCCGCCGGTTTAAAAATTACGGCCAATTGTCGGGGATTAAGCTGGCAGAAGCCAAAGCCGGCACCAGGGCGGTGACGGATAAATACGAAAAAAAGCAGGCCCTGGACTTTGCCCTGTGGAAAGCCACCAAAAAGGATGAACCGGCTTGGCCGAGCCCTTGGGGTCAGGGCCGCCCCGGTTGGCACATTGAATGTTCGGTGATGTCCCAAAAGTTTTTGGGCCAGACCATTGATATTCATGCGGGCGCGATGGATTTGAAGTTTCCCCACCACGAAAACGAGATTGCCCAGTCGGAAGCGGCCACCGGCGTCAAGTTCGTCAATTTTTGGTTTCATGGCGGTTTGCTGACGGTGGATGGCCAGAAGATGAGCAAGTCTTTGGGCAATTTTATTGAAATGCGTCAGCTTGTCAAAAAAGGTTTTGCCCCTTTGGCCATGCGTTATTTGTGCCTGACGGCTCATTATCGTTCGAAGCTCAACTTTACTTGGCCGTCGCTGCAGGCGGCCCAAACTGCCCTGCGTCGGCTGCAGTCTGTCGTCGCTGATTTAAAGACGACTAATCGCCAGGTTTTATCACCGGAAAAGCTGGCCAAGGCCGACGCTTACCAAAAGAGGTTTACGGCGTTGATCAATGATGATTTGAAAATTCCTGAAGCTTTGGCCTTGGTTTGGGAAATAGTCAAATCTAATCTTCCCGGTTATGACAAGCATGACTTGCTGGTGGATTTTGATCAGGTACTGGGTCTTCGCCTAACGGCTCAGACTAAAGTCCAGCAAAAAGTGCCGCCGGCGGCAATGAAGTTGGTGGCGGCCAGAGAAAAATTACGGCAGCAGCAAAAGTGGGCGGCGGCAGACAAGCTGCGTCAGCAAATCGAATCTCTTGGCTGGCAGGTCAAAGATACCGCTGCTGGGGTTAAGCTCACGCCGTCTTAATGAATGCGCCTCGGTATTTTAAAACCCCTGACAGTAAACTGAAATTACCGGTGTTTTTTCCGGACGCGACGCGGGCGGTGGTGAAAACACTGGATTCTCAAGACATCAAAAGTACCGGCACCCCGGGCATTTTGGTCAATACTTATCATCTTTATCGCGATTTGGACCGACAGCTTTTGTCACAGTTTGGTGGCATTCGGCTGTTTATGGGCTGGGACGGCGGGGTCATTTCCGATTCCGGCGGCTTTCAGGTGATGTCACTGATCAAATCCAAAAAAGTCAACGGCGAGATTATTGATAAAGGCGTAGTTATTCAGGTTTCCCGAAGCAGAAAAATCATTTTTACCCCGGAGGTATCAATTCGTTTTCAGGCGTTGTTGCAGCCGGACATGATGGTCGTGTTGGATGATTTTACCCCGCCGGGGGCCAGCCACCGGGTGGCCCAAAGAACCGTTGACCGGACGGTGGACTGGGCGAGGCGTTGCCGACAGGAATTTACCAAGCTTTATCCCACGCCGCCGCGGCCTTATCTGCTGGCGGTCGTGCAAGGCGGGGATTTTGGAGATTTAAGACGAGAGTGTGCCCAAAGACTGGCGGCCATCGGCTTTGACGGCTTTGGCTACGGCGGTTGGCCGGTCAAAGCCAACGGCGACTTTGATTATGAAACCGGGCAGGTGATTGCCGACAACACCCCGGCCGGTTATTTTCTTTACGGCTTGGGCATCGGTAAGCCCGAAGACATTATTGGCTGTGTTAAGCAGGGGTACCAAATTTTTGATTGTGTCCTGCCGACGCGCGACGCCCGCCACCGCCGGCTTTATGTTTATCAGGCGAATTCGTTTAAAACCATTAACTTAAAAAAGAAAAATTTTTATTCTTTTTATGACGTTAAAAAAGGCAAGACCAGCGATCAACCGGTCAGTCGGGCCTGTGACTGCTTGCTTTGCCGTCATTACAGCCGCGCCTATTTGGCCCATCTTTTTCAAGTCGAGCCGGCGGCCGCCATGCGCTTGGCCACCATCCACAACCTCCGTTTTTACTCCCTGCTGATGGCTCTGCTGCAGGGTAAGAGTTGATTTTTAATTTGGGTTTTGCTAGCTTAAAACTATGGGAGAAGAAATTGATCAGCTCCAACCGCCGCGAAAACTGACACGAAGGCAATTTTTAAAGACAACTGTCATGGTGGCTGCTGGTTTGGCCCTGGGTGGCTGTGAATCGTCACGGGAAGCTGAACTTAAGAAAGAGTTTGCTGGTAAGAAGGTGGCTTGGAGAAGATCAGGCGTTTACGGTCCGTTTGATAGTCCTGGTAGTAACGACGCCCCGTGGGAACCAAAAACAAGTAAAAAAGAGGGAATCGTGAACGATGTTGTCCTTGAAGTTAATCTAATAGACGGTGAAAAAAAGGAATGCTGTTGGTTTAGAATAGAGTGTTCAAGTGCGCCGATAGGAGCAAAAATCGGCTGGTTTAAACCGTCTTGGGTGAATGTTTGGGATGGTGAGAAAAAGGATTGGCGGCCGGTGGCCAGCCTGATCGATGACTTTGGCCAGCCGGTTTTGGCAAAATAAACAATTATTTGCAGATTTAGGTTTACCTGGTTTTTCCCTGCTTCTTGCCCTGGTCAAAGTGCCAATATGAGTCAAGGATACGGTAAAAAAAGAAAGAAGTCAACATTATGGGATGAAAAAAAATCTAATATTTTGTAATACTTGCTGTTGCTGACAAGAAGGTTTATATTTTTTCTATTCTCTTATTGCTAATGGGGAATAGGCTTACAAATTATGAGTGAAGGCGAAAGTATTTATGATGACCGAACCAATATAAGCGAGAGAGCTCAAGACGCTAAATTTGGCCTTGAACAATTAATTTTTGGGAAAAGAGGGGTTTTAAAAGAAGGACTTCAAGGTAAAAAGAGAGTTTTGGATTTGGGGTGTGGCAAAGGAGCTGTTGGCGTGGCACTGAAACAATTATCTCCGGAAATTGAAGAAATTGTTGGTGTTGATATTAAACGATATTCTTCTGAGGCACTGCAGCTTTATTCCGAGGTTCACATTATGGAGGCAGCCGATTTTCTTAGAAAAGCCGCGCAGCAAGGTCGCAAGTTTGATTTAATAATGGCTTGGGGATTACCGCCGGAATCGGTAATGCAGGTTGTTGAGGAAATTGGAAAAGATCCTAAAAGTCTTTTAAGCAGTGGCGGAATGGCTGCTTTGGTTTGTG
>PFEM01000005.1:0-147 GCA_002793635.1 Candidatus Shapirobacteria bacterium CG10_big_fil_rev_8_21_14_0_10_48_15 | reverse complement strand
TTTTTTTAAAAAACGAGTAATCCCGCTATTTTTCCTTTTTTCTTCTTAATGGTAAAATTTGCATCATGAATTTATCGGTCGGGATCGTGGGGCTGCCGAACGTGGGGAAGTCCACTTTGTTTAACGCGCTCCTGCAAAAGCAGGTGG
>PFEM01000034.1:9638-23709 GCA_002793635.1 Candidatus Shapirobacteria bacterium CG10_big_fil_rev_8_21_14_0_10_48_15 | reverse complement strand
AGTATAATTCCCTTACTTGAAAATGGAGGTGGTAAGCTCAATTTAAAGCTTAGTAACAATAGGGACTTTACCAGAGTGCCTCCGGCACTCTTTTTGGTGCCCGCAAAAAAAATGATCAACGCGATTTTGGGTCAAAAATTAGAGACAGTGCAGCAATTCTCTGGCAAAGGGAAGCGTCTGCCAGTGACGGCCGTCAAGGCTGGACCGTGTGTGGTGGTGCAGGTTCGCACCGAGGCCAAAGACGGCTACCAGGCGGTTCAGCTGGGCTGGGGAGAAAAAGACTTGAGCCGCACTACCAAGCCGTTGCAGGGACATTTTCAGGGCGCGAAATTAACTAAGGCGCCGCTTTTTTTGCAAGAAATCAGGGTGGACTCGCCCCAAAATCTTCGGCCTGGCGATCCGGTTAAACCGGAAACGATTTTTAAGCCCGGTGATGACGTCAAAGTCACCGGTTGGTCCAAGGGTAAGGGCTTTGCCGGCGTGGTCAAGCGTTGGGGTTTTAAAGGTGGGCCCAGAACTCACGGCCAATCGGATCGGGAACGGGCGCCGGGATCGATCGGCTTAGGGACCACGCCGGGCCGGATTTTTAAAGGCAAAAAAATGGCTGGTCGCCTGGGTAACCGGCGCGTGACGGTCAAGGGTTTGCAAATTGTGACCGTTGACCCCGACAAACAAATTTTGGAAATTAAGGGTTTATTGCCGGGTCACCCGGGCAGCTTTTTAATCATTACCAAAGAAGATGCCAAAAATTGACGTCGTGGATACCAAAGGCCAAAAGGTTGGTCAGTTGACTCTGCCTGACAAGATTTTTGCGGCCAAGATCAATCGGTCCTTGATGGCTCAAGCGGTGCGGGTTTTTCTGGCCAATCAGCGTCGGGCCGGCGCCAAAGTTAAGGATCGTGGTGAAGTGGCCGGTTCGGGGCGCAAAATCTGGCGTCAAAAAGGCACCGGCCGCGCTCGTCATGGCGATCGGTATGCCCCGATTTTTGTCGGTGGCGGTGTCGCTCATGGCCCCACCGGCGAACAAAACTACCAGCTGAAACTGCCGGCCAAAATGAAGCGGGCGGCGTTGCTTTCGGCCCTCTCCAGCAAGCTCAAGGAAAAATCAGTGGTGGTGGTTGAGGGGCTAGACAAGGTTAAACCAAAAACCAAAGCAATGGCCAAAATCATGGCTGATTTGCGGCTGGATAATTTAAAAATTTTGCTGGTTTTACCCGCCAAACAGGCTAACCTTGCCCGGGCCAGCCACAATCTCAAAAAAGTCAGTTTAAGACAGTTTAATTATTTAAATACTTATCGGGTTTTGGCGGCCCAAAAAATTCTGCTCACCAAAGACGCGGTGGCCGCGATGGCCAAACAATGGATTTAAAAACAGTGATCAAAAAACCAATCATTACCGAACGCTCCACCGGCTTATTAGAAGGTAACCAGTATACTTTTATCGTGGATCGACGGGCGACCAAATTACAGATTGCCCAAGCCGTGGAGCAGTTTTTGGGCAAGGTCAAAGTGGTGGGAGTGCGCACCAGCACGACGACCACCAGAGCCAAGCGCGTGGGTCGCCAACGACGACTGGGGAGCAAAAAAGTCGTTAAAAAAGCAATTATTCAGTTGGCTCAAGGTGATAAAATTGATTTTTTACCGGAGACAGCGACGCCCAAAAAGCGCAAGCCAAAAGTCAAGGAGACAACTAAATGAGCCGTAAACTAAAAAGAATTTTACCTAAGAAGTCCGGCCGGGATGCGGCCGGTCACGTGTCCGTGCGCCATCAGGGTGGTCGGCACAAGCGTTTTTTACGACGGATTGATTTTAAGCGGGACAAGCTCGACCTTCCCGGCAAAGTGATGGCGTTTGAATATGACCCCAACCGGACGGCGGACATTGCCCTGTTGACGTATTCTGATGGGGAGAAGCGCTATATTTTGGCGCCGCAAGGGCTGAAGGTAGGCGACCAAGTGGTGGCTGGTCCTGAGGTAGAAATTAAGGTGGGGAACACTTTGCCTTTAAAACGAATTCCGGTTGGCACGCCGATTCACAATGTTGAATTGACACCGGGCAAGGGTGGCCAAATTGCCCGCGGGGCAGGGACCGCCGCCCTGATTCAGTCCAAAGAGGGTGGCCTGGCAACGGTCAAGCTGCCCTCCGGTGAAATCAGAACGCTGTCGGAAAATTGTCTGGCCACGCTTGGTCAGTTAGGCAACCTTGATTGGAAAAATGAGGTTTTTGGCAAAGCCGGTCGCAAACGCTTGATGGGCATTCGACCCACGGTGCGTGGCGTAGCCCAGCATCCGGACTCTCACCCTCATGGTGGTGGCGAAGGCCGTTCCGGGATTGGCCTGAAGTCGCCCAAATCACCTTGGGGCAAAAAGACTCTCGGCAAAAAGACGCGCCAGCCCGGCAGGTATTCTGATAAGTTAATTATTAAAAGAATCAATTAAAAAGATGTCACGTTCAAGCAAAAAAGGTCCTTATGTTGACCAAAAATTACTCAAAAAAGTGATGGCCCAAAAAAGCGGGGGTAAAAAAGAACCGATTAAGACTTGGGCGCGCGCCAGCCAAGTGCCGCCGGAGTTTGTCAGCCATACTTTTTTGGTGCACAATGGCCGAACCTTCAATGAAGTTTATATTAACGAAGCCATGGTCGGTCATCGTTTGGGTGAATTTGCGCCGACCCGTACCTTTCATGGTCACGGCAAGATTGTGAAACGAACCATTACCAAAACCTAAAATAATTTTAAAATTAGAATTTTAAATTAAAACATTAGAAATTAAGATTTAAACCAATGGAAGTTTTAGCCAGATCAAAAAATATTCGCATGAGTGCCCGCAAGTTGCGGTTGGTGGCGGATGTGGTGCGTGGTTTGCCAGCCGATCAGGCGTTGGCGATTCTCCAACATTTACGCCGCCAAGCGGCCCAGCCTTTGTTGCTGACGCTGAAGCAAGGCGTGGCTAATGCCGTTAATAATTTTGCTTTGTCAAAAGACAGCTTAAAAGTCAAAATGCTGGAGATTGGTGAGGGGCCGACTTTCAAGCGGGGCCGGCCGGCTTCGCGGGGTCGCTGGCACCAGATTTTCAAAAGAACCAGTCATATTAGGATGATTTTGGAGGGAGAAAAAAAGGAGCCTAAAGGAAAAAAAATTGTTAAGAAAGAAAGTAAATCTAAAAAAAATGATAAATAAATTTTCAATATTGTTTCGAAATTCGAAATTCGAAATTAGAAATTATCCGACCGAAGGGAGGGTCTGTGGGCCAAAAAGTTAATCCGGTGAGTTTTCGTCTGCCGCAAAATAAAGACTGGCAATCACGTTGGTTTGCCAGTGATAAGACGCGGTATCGGGACAACCTGTGGGAAGACATTAAGATTCGGCGGTTTTTGATGGAGCGGTTGGTCATGGCCGGGATTGTGCGTGTCCAAATCGAGCGGTCGATCAATAAGTTCAAGCTGATTTTATATGTCAGCCGGCCGGGGGTGGTGATTGGTCGCGGCGGCTCCAGTTTGGAGGTACTCAAAAAGCAGCTGGTCAAAATGATTTCCATTCCTCAGCCGGAAAAAAATCTGGAGATTGAGGTCGTGGAGATTGAAAATCCGGAGTTATCGGCCCAGCTGGTGGCCCAGCGGATTGCCGAGCAGCTGCAAAGACGCTTTCCCCACCGCCGGGTCGTCAACAAAGCGATTGAGCGCGTGATGGCCGCCGGCGCCAAGGGGGTTAAAATTGTCCTTTCCGGCCGGATTGAGGGCGCTGAAATCAGCCGGGTGGAAAAATTTGGTGATCGCGGTCAGGGGGCAACCGTCCCCAGCCAAACTTTACGGGCCGATATTGATTACGTTGGTTTTCCCGCCTTGACGCGCTCCGGCTATATTGGGATTAAAGTTTGGATTTATAAAGGAAAGGAATAAAATGGCCCTGCAGCCGAAAAGAACTAAATATCGCAAAGAATTTCGAGGTAAAATGGGCGGCGTCCCCAGTCGGGGGACCCACTTGGCTTTTGGCGATTTTGGCCTGAAGAGCTTGGGGCGGGATTGGTTGACCACGCAGCAAATTGAGGCGGCACGGGTGGCCATCACACACTATACTAAAAGGCAGGGCAAGTTGTGGATTAGGCCCTTTCCCCACAAGCCGGTCACCAGTAAGGGGTTGGGAGTCGGGATGGGCACCGGCAAAGGCGACGTCAAAGGTTATGTGGCGGTGGTGAAGCCGGGGATGGTTGTTTTGGAGCTTTCTGGAGTTAGTCAAGAAATTGCCCAAGAGGCGATGCGCCGCGCGGGCGCCAAGTTGCCGTTTAGAACGAGGTTTATCAGCCGAGAATGAAGACAAAACAGCTGGCTCAATTGAGAGTCAAAACCATCCCGGAATTAAAAGCACAAATTGACCAAGCTGAAGTTCAGCTGGCGAAGTTGCGGGTTGACGTTGGGGCCGGCCGGGTCAAAAATAGTCAGCAATTAAATCAGCAAAGACACGATTTAGCCAGGTTAAAAACGATTTGGCAGCAAAAGGAGATGAATGAAAGCGCTTAAGGGTAAAATTGTTAGTGACAAGATGGTTCAAACCGCCACCATTTTGGTGGAAAGACGGGTGGTCCACCCGCTGTATGGTAAAGCCTTGCGGCGGCGTCAGCGTTATCACGCGGACAACCAAATTGGTGCCAAACAGGGTGATATGGTAGAATTTGTCGCTACTAGACCTATAAGCAAAACGAAAATGTGGAAAATAGTTAACATCATCAAAAAATGATCCAATTACGTACTGTTTTAACACCAGCGGATAATTGTGGCGCCCGTCGTTTACTGGTGATTCATATCTATGGCGGCTCCCGGCGGCGTTTTGGCTACTTGGGAGGGGTGGTGCAGGCCGTGGTTGACCAGGCTGACCCCAACGGGGTGGTCCAAGATTCTGAAAAAGTCCGCGTTTTGGTCGTGCGGACCAGGAAAGAATTTCGCCGGCCGGATGGTTCTTACATTCGTTTTGATGACAATGCCGGGGTGATTATTGACCAAGATGGTAATCCCCGTGGCACCCGTCTTTTCGGGCCGGTGGCGAGAGAAGTCAAAGAATCAGGTTACACGCGGATTGCCTCGCAAGCGAAGGAAGTGCTATGAAATTAAAAAAAGATGATCGCGTGGTCGTTTTGGGCGGCAAGGACAAAGGCCGGACCGGCAAAATTGAAAAAGTTTTGCCTCGGCAGGCCAAAGTTTTGATTGCCGGCCTTAATTTGTTTAAAAAGCACGTTCGCCCGCAGGGAGAAAGGCAGCCGGGCGGAGTAGTGGAAATTGCTAAACCCCTACCGGCCAGCCGGGTCGCCTTGGTTTGCCCTAAGTGTGGCCAGCGGACGAGGGTGGGTTATCGAGTTAACCAAGTTGACCGAGTTAATCGCGATACCAAGTTAAGGATTTGCAAAAAATGCCAAGCAGCAATATAAAAATTACCAAAGTGGTCGTCAGTATGGGGATTGGCGCGGCTTCTCAAGACAAGAAGCTCATTGAACCTGCTAGCCGGGATTTAACGGTGATTACCGGCCAAAAGCCCAAGGTGACGCGGGCCCGTCGGGCAATTGCTGAATTTAAGCTTAGAGCGGGCGCGCCGATTGGCTTGGTGGTGACCCTGCGTGGCCGGCGGATGGAAGCTTTTCTGACCAAGCTTTTTCGCATTGTCCTGCCCCGCCTGCGGGATTTTCGGGGAGTGCCGACCAAAGGTTTTGATGGCCATGGTAATTACAATTTAGGGCTGGCTGAGCAAGTGGTTTTTTCGGAGATTGACTCCAGCCAGGTTCGCCAGACCAGGGGCTTGCAGGTGACGATCGTGACGGATACGAATTCTGACCAGGCAGCTAGGGATTATTTGAAAAAAATGGGGATGCCTTTCGAAAAGGAAGCCCCCTCTGCTAAGGCTACGGGAGGGCACCATGGCTAAGACATCAAAAATAGTTAGAGAATTAAAAAAGCTCAAGTACCCGACGCGGGGTCGGAATCGGTGTCAACTCTGCGGCCGACCACGCGCCTATATTCGTTATTTTGGTTTATGCCGCTTGTGTTTTCGCAAGCTGGCCAGCAAAGGAGAATTACCGGGAGTGACCAAGGCTTCCTGGTAGACAAAAATGACTGATCCGATTGCCGATATGTTTATTAGAATCAAAAACGCCTACCTGGCCAGAAAAACCCAGGTACAGTTGCCCTATTCCCGGATCAACGAGGCGATTGCCAAAGTGATGGTTCGGGGCGGTTTTTTGGCGTCAGTGAAAGTGGGCGGGCAGCCCTTCAAAACTCTCCAGCTGAAATTGAAGTATATCGATCGCCAGCCTGCCTTGACCATGGTGAAACGGATTTCCAAGCCGGGTAAGAAGGTTTATTGCCAGGCCAAAGATTTGCGACGGGTTAATTACGGCTTGGGGATGAACATTATTTCTACTTCAGCGGGAGTGATGAACGGTGGACAAGCAAAACAAAAAAAATTAGGCGGCGAAGTTATTGGCGAAATGTGGTAAAAAAATGAGTCGTATTGGCAGAAAACCAATTTTTATTCCCGAGGGCGTGACGGTGACCAACCGAAAAGGGGCGGTGACGGTGACTGGCCCGCAAGGTCAACTGGAACAGGCGATCAGGCCTGAAGTGATCGTGTCGGTTGAAGGCAACCAAGTCACCGTGAAGCGTTTGGCTGATGACAAACTAAGCCGGTCTTTGCATGGTTCGATTCGTAGTTTGCTGGCCAATATGGTGCAGGGGGTCAAGGGCGGTTTTAGCAAAACGTTGGAACTGGTGGGGACTGGTTATCGGGTGAATTTGGAAGGAGAGACGGCCGTTTTTTCTTTGGGTTTCTCCCACCCGGTGCAGTTTGTCGCGCCGGAAGGAATTAAGTTGACGGTGGAAGCTAATAATGTGGTGATCGTTTCCGGGATAGACAAAGTGCTGGTCGGTCAGGTCGCCGCCAATATTCGGGCGCTGCGACCACCCGAGCCTTACAAGGGCAAAGGAATTCGTTATCAAGGGGAAGTGGTCAAAACCAAGCCCGGCAAAGCCGGTAAAGTCGGCGCTGCCGGTGGTTTTGGCACGGGAGGGGGGCAATGAGGAAAATTAAAGGGGGACTCGGTCGCCCCAGGCTAGCCGTGTTTCGCTCCCACAAGGCGATTTATGGGCAGGTGATTGATGATCAAGCGGGCCAGACCCTCGCTGCGGCGAGTTCGCATGAGCTTGGCAAAGAGAGTAAAATGACCAAAACCGAACAGGCCTTCAAAGTTGGTGAAGCTTTAGCCGCCAAAGCGGCCAAAAAGAAAGTTAAAAAAGTGGTTTTTGACCGGCGACGTTATCGTTATCACGGTCGTGTTAAAGCTTTGGCTGAAGGCGCCCGTCAGGGCGGTTTGGAGTTCTAACATGGAATTTACCGAATTTAGCGAAAAAGTTGTCCAAATCAATCGTGTTTCCAAAAAAACCAAAGGTGGCAACCGGATCGGTTTTTCCGTGCTGATCGTGGTTGGCGACCGGCAAGGCCAAGTTGGGGTAGGTTTGGGCAAGGCCGCGGATGTGGCCACGGCGATCCAAAAAGGGATCAAACGGGCCAAGCGTTATTTAGTCAAGGCGCCTTTAAAGGGGCAAACCATTCCCTACGCGATTCGGCTGAAGCGTGGAGCGGCCGAAGTGTTGCTGAAGCCGGCGCCAGTGGGGACCGGCATCATTGCTGGTGGGGCGGTGCGGGCCGTGGTTGAAGCCGCCGGGATCAAAAATATTGTCGCCAAAATTTTGGGCAGCAACAACAAGGCGAGCAATGTCTACGCCACTCTGGAGGCACTGAAGAAATTAAACCAGCTCGACAAAATAAAAAAGGGAAAATAATTTTAAATTCGCAATTCAAAATTAATGATGAATCTCGGTAATTTACCCAAAACTACCAGTCGGCAAAGCAAGCGTCTCGGTCGGGGCTACGGTTCCGGCAAGGGCGGTCACACCGTCGGCCGTGGGGCCAAGGGCAACAAGGCGCGTGGTGAAGTCAGGTTGCTTTTTACCGGCGCTAAGACCAAAAAATCCTTTTTGAAACGTTTGCCGCTCCAGCGCGGTAAAGGAAAGCTAAAAAAGAAGAAAAAATGATCAAAATCGGGGCGGTTTTGCGCCGAACCTGGAAGATTGAGGAATTACGCAAGCGGGTACTGTTTACTTTAGCGGTGGTGGTGGTTTTTCGCTTGGCGGCTCATGTTCCCGTTCCGGGCGTGGACACGGCCGCTTTAAAGCAATTATTTTCCCGCAACCAATTTTTGGGTTTGTTGGATATTTTCTCCGGCGGCACTCTGGCTAATTTTTCGATCATGGCTTTAGGCGTGGTGCCGTATATTAACGCCTCGATTATTTTTCAATTGTTGACGATGATTATCCCCAAGCTGGAAGAGCTGTCGCACGAGGGCGAGTATGGCCGGGACAAGATTAACCAATACACGCGCTTAGTCAGTGTGCCCTTGGCAGTGGTTCAATCTTTGGGGACTTTTTTTCTGCTCAAAAGTCAGGGGATTATCGCCGTGACATCCTTGCTGCCCGTGGTGGGTATTATTGTCACGATGGTGGCCGGCACCGTGCTGCTGATGTGGCTGGGAGATTTGCTGACCGAAAACGGCATTGGTAACGGGATTTCAATGGTGATTTTTGTCGGCATTGTCAGCCGTTTTCCGGTTTCCATTGGCCAAACCTTGGCAGTTTTGGAGCCGGGCGGCCTTTTTAATTTAGTGGTTTTTGTGGCGATGGCGGTGGCGGTGATTGCCGCCGTCGTTTTTGTTAACGAAGCTTCCCGCAAAATTCAAATTCAATATGCGCGGCGGATTCGCGGTCAGCGCACTTATGGCGGCCAGACGACCTACTTGCCCTTGCGGATCAACCAAGCCGGGGTGATCCCGATTATTTTTGCGGTCTCTTTGGTCCTCCTGCCCTCGATGGTGGCCAATTATTTAAGCGGTGTTTCGCAGTTGGGGCTAGCTCAGGCGGCGCAAAAGGTCGCCGCCGCTTTTCGTCCCGGCTCGGCCGTTTATAGTCTGGTTTACTTTTTGCTGGTCATTGGCTTCACTTACTTTTATACGGCCGTGGTTTTCAATCCGGAAAAAATTGCCGAGGAGATCAAAAAACATGGCGGGTTTGTGCCCGGCATTCGGCCGGGTCGGCCGACGGTGGACCACCTCAATTATATTATTACCCGTTTGACTTTGGCGGGGGCGTTGTTTTTGGGTTTGATTGCGGTGTTGCCTTCGCTGGCCCAGGGCTTGACCGGCCTAAGCACGATGACGATCGGCGGCACCAGCATTTTGATTGTCGTGTCAGTGGTCCTGGAAACCACCAAACAGCTGGAAGCGATGCTCGTCATGCGTTCTTATGAGGGTTTTCTGTAAGAACCACCTCTAAGGTGGAATTAGGTATGCACCTCTGGTAATTATTCTACCGGTTTCCCCCACCGCCAAACAATATAGTGTAAAATAAAGCCATGATGAACATTATTATGATGGGTCCGCAGGGATCGGGCAAATCCACACAGGCAGAGCTGTTGGCCGAGCAGCTGGGTATGGCTCACCTGGAGGCCGGCGAGTTGTTGCACTATCTGTCTCAAGTAGCCACCCCTCAAGGCAGAGCCATCAAAAAGATCATGGCCAGCGGCCAGCTGGTGGGTGACGAGCTGATGGTCAAAATCATCAAGCAACGGCTGGCCGAGCCGCAGTACCAAAATGGTTTTGTTTTAGACGGCTTTCCGCGGGTTTTGTCTCAAGCCAGGCAGTTTGACGCCAAAATAGAGCGGGTTTTTTATCTGCAAGTGAGCGATCAGGAGGGGGTCAAGCGTTTGCTAAAAAGAAAGCGGGCAGACGACACGGCCGCGACGATCCAAAAAAGGCTCTTGCTTTACCATCAGGAAACCGAACCGGTTTTGGACTTTTATCGTTCCCGGGGGGTGCTGACGACCGTGGATGGGGAGCGTTCGGTTGAAGCGATTCATCAGGATATTCTCAAGCGTATCAAAAGATGATTGCGATCAGGACGGACCAGCAAGCGGCGCTTTTGCAGGCAAGTGGCAGTCGCTTAGCCCGGGTTTTTGCCGCCGTGCTGCTGGCAGTTCGGCCTGGGGTTGCCTTGCAGGAGCTAGACCAATTGGCCGACGAACTGATTCAAAAGCAGGGTGGCCAAGCCTCTTTTAAGACCGTTAAAAATTATTACTGGGCCACTTGCCTGAATGTCAATGAGGGGGTGGTGCATGGTATTCCCGATGGTTATCGGTTAAAAAAGGGCGACTTGTTAAGCATCGACATGGGCATGCTTTATCAGGGGTGGCATACGGATATGGCCAGGAGTTTGATCGTGGGTGGGGGGGACTCAAAATTTTTGCAAGCGGGGCGGCTGGCGCTGGCGGCGGCGACGCGACTGGCCGTCCCGGGCAATCGGGTGGGTCATCTTTCCCAAGTCATCGAGCGGGTGATTAGCCAAGCCGGTTTTCGGCCGGTGCGCCAGCTGACCGGCCACGGCGTCGGCCGGCGGCTGCACGAAGAACCGCAAATCCCCTGCTTTTTAGATCATCCTTTGACGGAGACTCCTCTGCTTGAGGCCGGCATGAGTTTGGCCGTGGAAGTAATTTACACCCAGGGGCAGCCGGAGCTGGTTTTAGCGGATAATGGTTGGACTCTGGAAAGCGCCGATGGCCTCCCGGCGGCGCTTTTTGAGGATAGTTTAATCGTGTCTGTACCACGATCGTTGGTTCTGACTAGACTAAGTTCAGATTCTTTGGTAAAATAAGGCTTAGTAAATGGTGCAAAAACAAGCCAATATTGAGCTTGAAGGGGAAGTAACTGAATCTTTACCCAACGCGATGTTCCGCGTCAAACTCGATGACGGCCGGATCGTGACTTGTTCACTGGCCGGCAAAATGAGAATTCACCACATCCGGGTGATGCCTGGTGATGGGGTCAGGATTGAAGTCACCCCTTATGATGAGGCTCGTGGCCGCATCATTTACCGCAACTGATAATGATGGTCAAACCAAGTATCAAAAAAATTTGTAAGCAGTGTAAAATTGTCCGGCGCAAAGGCCGGGTTTACGTTATTTGTGAGAATCCCAAACATAAGCAGAGGCAGGGCTGATGGGAAGAATCGCGGGTATTGACTTACCAGATAATAAGCGGGTTGACATTGGCTTGACGGCCATTTATGGGATTGGTCGTCACAACGTGACGCTAGTTTTGGCCAAAAGTAAAGTGGCCGCGTCCACCAGAATCAAAGATTTAAATCAGGAAGAAGTTAGTCGTTTACAGGCGGCTTTGGATGATGTGCCCATCGAAGGCGTGCTGCGGCAAAAAATCAGCGAAGATATCAAGCGGCTTAAATCGATTGGCAGTTATCGCGGTTTGCGCCATAGCCACAATTTGCCGGTGCGCGGCCAGCGTACCCGTTCCAACGCTCGCACCAAGCGCGGCAAGCGCCAGACCGTCGGCGCGCTCAAAAAAGAAGCCGAAACCAGACAGGAGACTCCCCAAACCAATGAATAAAACCCAAGCCAAGGTCTGTATTAAAGCGACGTTTAACAATACTTTGGTGACGTTTACCGATCTTCAGGGGAACACGTTGTGTTGGGGTTCCGCAGGGACAAGCGGTTTTAAAGGGGCGCGTAAATCCACGCCTTATGCCTCAACGACGGCCGTGGAGACAGTGGCCAAAAAGGCTCAGGAACTGGGCGTGCGGGAAGTGGAAGTTTATCTTAAGGGTCCGGGACCGGGGCGAGACGCGGCCTTGCGCGCCCTGCGCACCGCCGGTTTAAAAATGAGTTTAATTGCCGACGTGACGCCGGTGCCCCATAACGGGCCTCGGCCGCCGAAGCGGAGGCGTCTCTAATGGCTCGCTTGGTGGATGCCAAGTGCCGGCGTTGCCGGCGTGAAGGGGTGAAGCTCTTTTTGAAGGGTGAACGTTGCTATTCGGCCAAGTGCCCGATTGACAAAAAAGGCGCCGTGCCGCCTGGCGAGCATGGCGCCAAGCGCCGTCGCCGACCCAGCGATTATGGTCTGCAGCTGCGGGAGAAGCAAAAAGTGAAGCGTCTTTACGGCGTGTTGGAAAGACAATTCCGACGTTATTTTAATCAAGCGCGCAAAGTCAAGGCAATGACTGGCGAAGTGTTGTTACAGCTTTTGGAAACCAGGTTGGACAACGTGACTTACCGCTTGGGGTTGGCCGCTTCCCGGTCGATTAGTCGCCAGCTGGTTAGCCACGGCTTTATTCAGGTTAACGGCAAAAAAGTCAATATTCCTTCTTATCAAGCCAGGCCGGGTGACGTGATTAGTTTGGTGCCGGCCGGTTTAAACCTTAGCCGGGTCAAAGAGAGTTTGGCCGATAAAGACCGAAAAGTGTCCAGCTGGTTGCAACGTAAGGCCGTAATTGGTAAAATATTGCGGTTGCCTAAGCGGGAAGAGATTGAAGCAGATATTGATGAAAATTTAATTGTCGAATATTATTCAAGGTAATCCGCCGCCGGCGGCGTAAACAAATGATTAGTCCTAATTTTCAGATTAAAAAAGAAGCGCAAACAGCCACCCAGGGGCGGTTTGCCATTGAGCCTTTGCAGCAAGGGTATGGTCATACTTTGGGGAACGCTTTACGACGGGTGCTTTTAAGCAGCTTGCCTGGAGCGGCGATTACGGAAATCAAAATCACCGGGATTCGTCATAAGTTTTCCACCCTAGAGGGGCTTAAGCAAGACATTATTGAGCTGATCTTGAACCTCAAGGAAGTGCGCTTTGCTTATACCGGCAAGAAGCCGGTCAAGCTGTTGCTGGAGAAATCCGGTCCGGGCGTGGTGACGGCGGGGGATATCAAAGCCAGTGGCTCAGTGCGGGTGGTTAACCCCGAATTGGTGGTGGCTGATTTGGCCAGCCGCAAAAATCGGCTCAAGATCCAGTTGACGGTCAGTCCTGGCTATGGTTATTCTTCCTTTGAACAGCGGCCGACGGACAAGATCGGGGTGATTCCCATCGACGCGATTTTCAGTCCGGTGCAGCGGGTTAATTATTGGGTTGAGGCGACGCGGGTGGGCCGCAAGACCAATTGGGACAAGCTGGTTTTGGAGATTGATACTGACGGGACGATTAAGCCACAGGAAGCGCTCAAGCAAGCTGGTGAAATTTTGGTCGACTTTTTTGGGCAAGTGGTTAAACCCAAAAAAATGAGTGAGGCGAAGTCAGCGCCGACCATGGCGGTGGCCGGCTTGGCCAATTTGACTTTAGAAGAATTGGAATTGCCGACCCGGATTATCAACGCTCTGCGCAAAGGTAACTACGGGACGGTGGGTGATTTACAGGCGGCGACGGCCAAAGACCTGACCAAAGTAAAAAACTTGGGGAGCAAGTCAATTGAGATTGTCATCAAGGCCTTGAAGAAAAAGGGCGTCAGCCTTAAGGAGGCCTAAAATGAGGCACCACCATTTTGGCAAACAGCTTTCCCGCGATATTAAGCAGCGCAAGACCTTATTTAAAAGCCTCATCAATTCCTTAGTCATTCATAATCGGATCAGGACTACCGAAGCCAAAGCCAAAGCGGTGCGCGGCTTGGCGGACAGGTTGATTGCCAAGGGAAAAGTTAAGACTCCGCAGATGCGTCGTTTAATCGCCGGTTTTTTGCAAAACAAACAAGCGGTTAACAAGATTGTCGATCAGCTGGGGCCGCTGTTTAAAAAAAGGCCCGGTGGTTTTACCCGGATTGTTCGTTTGGGCCGCCGCCAGGGTGATGACGCGATGATGGTTCGTTTGGAGTTGGTTGAAAGTCCTCCGGATCAGTCGGCCGAAGCCAAACCGGCCACGCGCAAAATTATTTCGACCAAAAAAACTAAAAAATGAAAACCAAATCCACTACCGAAGCCGAAATTACCAGAGAATGGCATTTGTTGGATGCCAAGAGCCAGGTCTTGGGTCGGTTAGCGACGCAAATTGCCCGCTTGCTGACCGGCAAAGATAAGCCGAATTATGTTCCTCATTTGGATTGTGGTGATCATGTAGTCGTGACCAACGCGTCTCAAGTAAAAGTGACTGGCCGCAAGGCTGACCAAAAGATGTATTATCGTCACTCTGGTTATCCGGGTGGCTT
>PFEM01000034.1:0-9595 GCA_002793635.1 Candidatus Shapirobacteria bacterium CG10_big_fil_rev_8_21_14_0_10_48_15 | reverse complement strand
TTTAAGGAAATTTCTTATCAGCAACAAATGGCCAAAGACCCGCGGGAAATTATTCGTCACGCCGTGGCCGGCATGTTGCCCAAAAATAAGTTGCGTGTTCCCCGCTTAGCCAAATTAAGAATTTTTGTCGACGCCAAACATCCGTATGAAGACAAATTAAACAATGTTCAAAAATCTAAAAATTGAAATAATTTTATATTTTTATTTTAAATTACTTTGAACATTAGAACTTTTGAACTTTTTGAATATTTAAACATTTAGTATTGTAACTTTTATGCCAAGCAAAACAGATCAAACTAGCAAGCAGTCGAAGAGCAAAGTTAGCAAAAAGCAATATATCCCCGCTGTCGGTCGGCGCAAAGAGGCGATTGCCAGGGTGCGGCTTTTCCATGGTAAAGGCGAAACCACGGTCAATGGCCAACCAATCGGCGAGTATTTTTTCGGTCCGATTGACGAGGCGACTTACTTGAAGCCTTTCAAAGTCACCGGGACAAGCGGTAAGTTTTACATGACGGTTAAGGTGATTGGTTCAGGCAAAAAGGGCCAATTGGGGGCGCTTGTTCACGGCTTGGCGCGGGCTTTAGACAAGCAAAATACCGAACTTTATCATCAACCGCTCAAACAGGCTGGCCTGCTGACGCGTGATTCGCGCACCAGAGAGCGCCGCAAACCCGGTATGGGTGGTAAAGCCAGGCGCAAAAGGCAATCGCCGAAGCGATAGTCCCATTACCACCTCTAAGGTGGAATTGTATCTACACCTTTGGTATTTCTTGCTATATTTCAATTTGCTGATCGTCTTTGGGGACAATGACGGTGCCGGTAAAGTTTTTCTTCACGGCTTTGATAGTTTGCTCGTCACTCGCCAGATCGTAAAGGTGGAACAACACCACTTTTTTAGCTTTTGCCTCATGGGCGATCATCCCAATTTGCTGTGGCGCCAGGTGGGTCGGAAAAGCGCCGCGGTCATCATACATTTGTGGTGGGACAGAAGCATTAATCAAAAGTAAATCAGTCTTTTTGGCCAAAGAGATGATGTTCTGGTTATAAGCGCAATCACCGCTGTAAACAAAATTTTTGTTTTCCGCTTTAATTCTAAAAGCGACTGATTCAAAAAAATCCGTGTGTTTGACCGGCAGGGATTGAATGTCGAAACCCTTGAAACGGCGGGAATCTTCTCGATATTCATGAATTTTGATTTTAAAATTTTGCGGTGCTTCCGGCATCATCATCCGGCGTAGTCGTCGAAAATCTTTTTTAAAACCTTTATAACCGTGCAGAAAAAGTTTGGAAGCAACAGTTTTTTCTGGATGAAAACTAGCGGCAATCAAGCGCGATTGGATCAGGGTCATGAGGCTGGCCAAATGATCGGCGTGAGAGTGGCTGATAAAAATATGGTTAAGGCTATGGGGGTCGATACCGGCGGCCAATAATCCTTGCGGGCAGCCCCAGCCGCAATCAAAAAGTAGCTTTTGGTCAGCCACTTCCAGCAGGAAACACGGCCCCCGCCGCTTGGCGTTGATGTATCCCGTCCCCGAGCCAATAATAGTTAGTTTCATAAAAAATGGTTCTTACTCTCTCACACCCCTGGGGTGTGACTGTATCTACACCTAAGGTGTTTTTTGACTAGTCGGGGATGCCGGATTTGAACCGGCGGCCTCACGCACCCCATGCGTGCGCGCTACCAGCTGCGCCAATCCCCGTGCATGATCTTATTTTACCACTAAAAAGCCGGTTTGAAAATTTTTCTTCTTGTTTTTTCGGGTTATTTATGACAAAATCAAAATCAAGATGAGTAAAGACGACAAATTGCAAGCGGTCAAGATGGCAATGGAGCAGATTCAAAAACAGTATGGCAAGGGCGCAATTATGAAGCTGGGTGAAAAAGGGGCGATTAAAAAAATGGACGTGATTCCGACCGGAGCCATTGCCCTAGACATTGCTTTGGGAGTTGGTGGTTTGCCGCGGAGCCGGATTATTGAGATTTATGGCCCTGAAGCTTCCGGCAAAACTTCTTTAGTGCTGCATGTTTTGGCTGAAGCCCAAAAAAGGGGCGGTACGGTGGCCCTGATTGATGCCGAACACGCCCTAGACCCGATTTGGGCGGAAAAAATCGGTGTCAATCTGGACGAGTTGCTGGTTTCTCAGCCGGATACCGGTGAGCAGGCTTTAGAAATTGTCGAGACTTTGGTACGCTCGGGCGGGTTGGACGTGGTTGCGATTGATTCCGTCGCCGCTTTGGTTCCCAAAGCCGAGATTGAAGGGGAGATGGGTGATTCGATGATGGGTGTTCAGGCCCGGTTGATGTCTCAAGCTCTGCGTAAACTCACCGCGGCGATTGCCAAGTCCAACACGGCGGTAATTTTTACCAATCAGCTCCGTCACAAAATCGGGGTGATTTTTGGCAATCCGGAGACGACTCCCGGTGGTTTGGCGCTGAAGTTTTATGCCTCAATTCGTTTGGATGTTCGCAAAATTGGGGTAATCAAAGCCGACGGGGAAGTGGTGGTGGGTTCACGGCACCGCGCGCGCGTGGTCAAAAACAAGGTGGCCCCGCCTTTTCGGATGGCCGAATTTGACATTATGAATAATGAAGGCATTTCCAAAGCTGGCAACCTGGTGGATGTTGGGGTGGAATTGGACATTATTCAAAAAAGTGGTGCTTTTTTGAAGTACAACAAAAAAATTTTGGCCCAAGGCCGGGAAGCCGCCAAAGAAGTGCTGCGGGAAGATGTTAAATTAGCCAAAGCGATCGAAGCCGAGATTTGGAAAAAAGTTGACGAAACCCGCTTCGATATTGGTCACGAAATTGGTGAACGAAAGAACTGACCCGCAACTTTGGCTGGACAAGGCCTACCGTTTTTTGTCTTATCGACCTCGTTCCCAGCATGAAATCAGTACTTATCTGCAGCGTAAGCAAGCGTCTCCGCAAATAATTGCCTCGGTAATGGCCAAATTAAAACGGCAAAAGTTGTTGGATGATCAGGAATTTATTGTTTGGTGGGTGGACCAGCGGGCTCGCTTTCGACCTCGTGGCAAACGCGCTTTGCGTTTTGAGTTGCGACAAAAAGGCGTGTCTGGGCCGAGCGTGGAGACGGTTTTAGCTGGTCTGGACGAGCTGAAATTGGCCAAAAAAGCCCTCAAAAATCACGCCCGCTCTTACCGGCAAGCCGGTCGCTTTTTGGTCCAGCGTGGTTTTGGCTGGTCGGTGATCCGGCCGGTGCTTGAGGAAATCTTCCCAAAAGGGTAAAATAGAGGCCTGATGGCAGTTTTGGACAAATTAAGTCAGTCGTTGCGTGAGAAGCTGACTCAAGAGCTGGCCGAGATGGCCGGAGAAAAAGAGACCTTGGAAAAGGTGGCGGGCTTGAGTCGTGAGGAAGCCAAAGAGCTCCTTTTGCAGGTTACCGAAAGACAATTGGCCGACCAGCTGGCGCGGCGGATCAAGGAAGCCCGAGAGGAAATCAAAGCCAAAGTTGATCAGGAGGTGAGGGAGATTTTGGTGGACGCGATGCAGCATGGCGTGACCGATCAGGTGGCCGAGTACACGGTGTCGACGGTGGTTTTGCCTGATGAGGATATCAAGGGGCGGATTATTGGTCGCGAGGGCCGCAATATTCGGGCTTTTGAACAAGCGACCGGCGTGGAGATTGAGCTTGATGAGTCCAATGCCCTTCATTTGTCTTCATTTGATCCCGTCCGCCGGGAAGTGGCCAGATTGGCTTTGCAAAAACTGATGCGCGACCGCCGCATTCAGCCCAGCCGGATTGAAGAAGTGGTCGAAGCCACACGTCAGGAGATGGACAAAATTCTTTATAACGAGGGCGAAAAACTTTGCCATGCCGTCAAGGTGTATCGTCTGCACCCCGACTTGATCAAGCTGTTGGGCCGTTTCAAATTCCGCTATTCTTATGGCCAAAATCTGGTTATCCACACTTTGGAAGAGACCAAAATTGGCGTGCAGTTGGCTTATGACGTGGGCGCGGATGTCAACACGGTGCGCTTGGGTTGCTTGTTGCACGATATTGGCAAAGTGGTCAATGAAGAAGAAGGGACGCACGTTCAGCTGGGGGTAGACTTGGCCCGCAAGTATCGTTTGCCCCAGCCGGTCATTAACTGTATTGCCGAGCACCATGAAGACAAGCCGTTTTCTTCGCTCGAGTCACACTTGGTCTTGATTGCGGACGCGATTTCCTCCTCCCGCCCCGGTGCCCGCTATGAACCTTACACCAAATATGTGGAGCGCATCAGCCAGATTGAAGAGATTGCCAAGAACTTTGAGGGGGTGCAGGAGGCTTTTGCTTACCAGGCCGGCCGGGATGTCCGAGTGCTGGTCAAACCCGAGCAAATCTCTGACGATGAGCTGACGGTGTTAGCCAACAAGATTACTAGTGCCTTAGAGGAAAAAGCTTCTTATGCCGGTCAGATCAAAGTCACTTGTATTCGTGAGGTCCGTGTCGCCGAAATTACCAAGGCAAAATAGTTAGGTATTTCTTGACAAAATAGCTTCGGGGTGCTACTTTTAAATTGCGAGGTTACTTCTGCTCGGGAAGGAGAGTTTATGACCAAAAATCAGCTGATGAGCCTGGTGGCTACCAAAGCCCATTTGACCAGAAAAGCGGCTCAAGAGTCGATCGACACTTTTTTGGACGAAGTGGCCAAAGCCTTAAAAAAGGGTGAAAAAGTGATGCTTTCCGGGTTTGGCACTTTTAAGGTGGTGCGGGTCAAAGACAAGCCGGTGACGATTCCCGGTACCGGTCAGCGCACCATGATTCATTCTCACCGCGCCCCAAGGTTTTCTCCCGGCAAGCCGCTTAAAAGAGCCGTTCGGTAGTGCAACTACCACCTCTAAGGTGGAATTGGGTATGCACCTCTGGAGATAGAATTGGATGCGGTATAATACGTTGGTGAAATCGCAAATTTATTTCATTAAAACTTTCGGTTGCCAGATGAACGAGGCGGATTCGCAACGGCTGGCGGCGGCTTTAACCGGTCAGGGTCATCGGCTTACCTCCCAAATTGATCAGGCCACAGTGGTGGTGATCAACACTTGTTCGGTGCGCGAGGCCGCCGAAAATCGCGTTTTTGGTCTGGTTGAAAAGCTGGCTAAGTTATCAGCCAAAAGTTATCAGCCAAAAGTTATTCTGACCGGTTGCATGGTTGGTTCGGCACGGGGCAAGCGCCGTCGTTACACCCTGACCCAGCTCAAAAACCGGCTGCCCCAAGTCAAGGAGTTCAAAACGATTTCAGAGTTGGTGGGTGATTACCCGTTACCCGTCACGCGTCCCTGCCCAGCCGAGGTGTTGGTGCCGATTATGGAAGGCTGCAATCATTTTTGCACTTATTGCGTGGTGCCCTATGCGCGCGGCGCGGAGGTCAGCCGGCCGCTTGACGCCCTTGTTACGGAAGTCGAGGCACTGGTCAAGCAGGGTGCGAAGGCAGTGACTTTGTTAGGCCAAAACGTTAATAGTTATCAGCCTGATTTTGCGGCCCTGCTGCGACGGTTGCAGACAATCAATCGGCTCCAAAAAATTGCTTTTTTGACCTCCAATCCGTGGGATTTAACCGATGAGATTATTGCGGCGATGCGCGGTCCCAAAGTGGACCGGCAGTTGCATTTGCCGGTCCAGTCCGGTGACGACGTGATTTTAAAAAAAATGAATCGGCCCTACACCGCCGCCGCGTACCGTCAGCTGGTGGCCAAGATCAGGCGGGCCATTCCGGAGATCCGCCTCAGTACGGACATTATTGTCGGTTTTCCGGGAGAAACCCGGGCGCAGTTTGCGCGGACCGTGGCCTTGTGCCGGCAGGTAGGTTTTAACCAAGCCTATATTGCCCGTTATTCGCCGCGTCCCGGCACCGCGGCTTTTCGGTTGGCCGACGACGTCACCCCGGCCGAAAAAAAGCGCCGCTGGCAGGTTTTAGAAGCTTTAATTAATCGTGGTAAGATCTAAACTATGAGTGGGCTTTTTGGGGTAGTCAGCCGGCGTGATTGTGTTCAAACCCTTTTTTATGGTACTGATTATCATTCCCATTTAGGAACCCAAAAAGCCGGAATGGTGGTACTGAACAGTCGCTTACAGCGCAGTATCCACGATATTAGCACTTCCCAGTTTAAGTCAAAATTTATTGAAGAATTGCCCAAGATGAAGGGAACCATGGGTCTGGGTGTGATTAGTGATTCCAACCCCCAGCCGATTATTATTGCTTCTTCTTTTGGCAATTTTGCCTTGGTGACCAATGGCCTTTTGGAAAACAAAAACGAACTGGTTGCAGAAATTAAAAGTCAAGGAGGCAGTTTTTCCGAATTAAGCGCGGGGGTGATTAATTCCACGGAAGTGGTGGGCAAGTTGATTGCCCAGAAAAAAGATATCGTTGCCGGCATTACCTCTGTGCTTGCCAAAGTCAGGGGGTCGGTGTCGCTGCTGGTTTTAGGCAATGAAGGTGTTTATGCGGCTCGGGATCACTGGGGACGCACCCCTTTGATCATTGGTCAAAAGAGTCGGACTTGGGTGGTGGCTTCAGAAACTTGCGCTTTCCCTAATTTGGGATTTACTCCGGTTAAAGAACTACTGCCCGGGGAAATTGTTTTGTTAACCAAGAATGGTCTTCAAGAGAAGCGGTCGGGCAGGCTTCAGGAAAAAATTTGTGCCTTCCTGTGGATTTATACTGGTTATCCGGCGTCTAGTTATGATGGCGTGGCGGTGGAAGCGGTCAGAGAGCGTTGCGGCATTAACTTGGCTAAGCGGGACAAAATTAAGGCGGATTTGGTGACGGGCGTGCCGGATTCGGGCATTGCCCATGCTTTGGGTTACGCTCAAGCTTCCGGAATTCCTTACCGCCGGCCGTTGGTCAAATATACCAGTGGCTATGGTCGCAGTTACACCCCGCCCTCGCAGCAAATCAGAGACCAGGTGGCCAAGATGAAGTTAATCCCGATCAAAGACGTGATTGCCGGCAAAAGCATTGTGATTTGCGACGATTCGATTGTCCGGGGGACGCAGCTAAAAAATCAAGCGCTGGAAAAGCTCTGGCATGATGGGGCCAAGGCCATTCATGTCCGGATTGCTTGCCCACCCCTGCTGTTTCCTTGCCGCTACTGCTTGTCGACCAGGACCAGAAAAGAGCTGGCGGCCCGGCGGGCGATTAAAAAGGCTTACGGTTCAGCCGGCAAAAAAATTCCTGTGGCCAAGCTCCTTGATGAAACCACGCCGGAATACCAAAAAATGATCAAGACGATCTGCCAGGAGTTAGGCGCCACGTCGTTGCGCTACCAAAGCATCAAAGAAATGGTCAAAGCGATTGGTTTGCCCCGAAACCGGCTGTGCCTTTTTTGTTGGAATGGTCAGGAGGCTTAGCCGCATGGAGAGGTTGTTGGTGATTGGCGGGCCGACCGCGACCGGCAAAACTGCTTTGGGAATTCGCTTGGCCAAAAAGTTTCAGGGCGAGATCATTTCGGCCGATTCCCGGCAAGTTTATCGGGAGATGGACATTATCACCGGCAAGGACACAAATAAATTTTCAATTTTCCATTTTCAATTTTCCAAGAATAATTTTCGGCTAGGTTACTATTTGATCAATGGGATCAGGGTTTGGTTGTATGACCTTGCCCGGCCCGATTACCGTTTCAACGTGGCCGACTATGTTGCCTGCGCCCGAGCGGTTGTTGAAGATATTTGGCGGCGGGGGAAACGGCCGCTTTTGGTGGGCGGCACCGGTTTTTATCTCCGCGCCTTAGTAGACGGGGTGGACACTATTAATATTAAGCCCGACTGGCTGTTACGCGGCAAGTTGGCAAATTATCCGGTGGCGAAACTGGCCAAGGATTTGCAGCAACTTGATCCCCAAAAGTGGCGGCAGATGAATGCTTCCGATCGCCAAAATCCCCGTCGCCTGATTCGGGCATTGGAAATCGCCAGCCATCGGCAACCCCTCTGGGGCGTGAGGGGCTCACCCCCCAGAGGGGTGAAATCTGATCAGCTCTTCATCGGTTTGACCGCGCCATTCCCGTTTTTATACCAGCAAATTGATAGGCGTGTTGAGCAAAGGGTGGCCGTCGGCGCCGAGCAAGAAGCTAAGCGATTATTTAAAAAATACGGTCAAAATTCGGTTTTGGGCGTCACCATTGGCTATCAGCAATGGCAGGACTTTTTCGCCGGTCGAGTCAGCCGCCAGCAGGCGCTCCGGCGCTGGCAGTCTGCCGAGCATGCTTACGCCCGCCGTCAGGTGACTTGGTTTAAGCGTGACCGGCGCATTAAGTGGTTTGACATCCGCCGGAATAAATGGCAAGATAAAGCAGAAGCTTATGTTAACCGATGGCTTGCCCAAAATGCCTCATAAAATTGAGATTTCCCACCGCACGATTATCTTCGCCGTCGTCTTTTTGCTGTCGCTAGTCTTGCTTTATCAAATCAGGCAAATTTTGGTGCTGATGTTTATTGCGTTGATTCTGATGTCCGCTTTAAACCCGACAGTGAGGAAGTTGGAGCAGATTCGTGTTCCCCGGGCGCTGGCGGTCGTCATGATTTATTTATTGATTTTTTTGATTTTTGGCTTGGCGATTGCCGGGGTGATCCCGGTGTTAATCGAGCAGACGGCCAGTTTAATTAGCCGCTTGCCGGAGTATTTGGAAGCCCTTCGCCTGGGCGGTCAGCTGTCGATGATTGACCAAAACGTGATCAATTCGCAACTTAACCAGTGGGGTTCGATTCCCGCCAATTTGTTAAAGATCACCGCCAGTATTTTTGGCAGCTTGACCGCTTTCTTGGTGGTGATGGTGATCACTTTTTACCTCTTGATTGAGCGTCAGCATCTGGATCGTTATTTGGCGATTTTGTTTGGCGGCGACGGCGTTGACCGGGCCCGGGCTTTTGTTGACCGGCTGGAACACCGTTTGGGTGGCTGGGTGAGGGCGCAGCTGGCATTGATGCTGATTGTAGGGGTGGTGACTTACATTGGTTTGCGCTTGCTTGGTTTTGAGTTTGCCTTGCCCTTGGCGATTTTGGCGGGATTGTTGGAAATTGTTCCTAATCTGGGGCCGACGTTGGCGGCCTTGCCGGCGGTCCTGGCGGGTTTGGCGATTTCACCGCTGATGGCCCTGACCGTGGCGGCCTTTTATTTTTTGGTTCAGCAAGTGGAAAATAGCTTGATTGTGCCCCAGATCATGGCGCGAGGGGTGGGGATCAGGCCGCTGGCAGTGATTATTTCCCTGGCCATCGGCGCCAATTTAGCTGGCCTGCTGGGCATTATTTTGGCGATTCCCTTTTTTATCCTCGTCCGCGTCATCCTGGAAGAATTGAAGGCCCCAAGTCAGTAAAAGTCACTGGCCCTCGCCCGCTTTGATGTTATTATCTTATAATATTGATTTTTCTTCTGGTTTGTAATATCATTATTTTGTTAAATTAAGTAGAAGCCCGTTGCTTTCGTACTTTGATAGTTTGCAGGAAGTAGCCGCTTGCCGAGTGGGTAGCGTCTTGGGCATTATTTAATAGTGTTAATAGTATCTAAGCCGCTACCCACTCGGGGTGGTGCGTGTTCTTTTGTACAGGAGGGCAAGGTGGAAACAGCATCGGTGTTGGAAACAGTAACCATCTTCGATACA
>PFEM01000025.1:15652-16311 GCA_002793635.1 Candidatus Shapirobacteria bacterium CG10_big_fil_rev_8_21_14_0_10_48_15 | reverse complement strand
TTTCCGGCAGATTTTAATTATTTTCATTGAATAAGTATATAATATAATTTGACATTTCACACTGTAATTGATATTATAGGATAATGTTAAATCAAGAAAGAGAGGGAAATGGAGCCCCGAGTGAACGTTCCAATCCAGAATTTCCGAATGTGCGCGTGGTGACGGGCCTACATCCAAGTTGGCCAGCCGTTAAACTAATTGGAGAGCCCTTAAGGAAGGGATGTTCTCAGTGGAACAAGTCAGTAAAAAATAGACTGGGGAAAAGACCTTCTGAAATTATAACAATAGACGGTCTTGCCCCGCTCTTGAAGGGTCGGAGCTATGGTGATTCTGGTTTTTTGTATTCGTTACCTGGCTGGCCGTCAGAGATTTCAGGAACAGAAAAAGGTGTTTTATTGGTAGCGGGAGATACAATATGGATGTCTGGAGAACTAATTTTTGGCAAAAAAATTATGGAAATGGGAATTAAGGAAGGGATGGAAAATCAAACAGATATTTTTCTCCGAAATTCATTAACCAGAGGTCTTCTCAGGACTGCTCCTTTTTTATTTTTATCATTTAAAGTGACTGAACAGAGCTCTCGGGTGTTTAGCCGGAGGGAGATGTTAAAGATAATGCTGTCAGTTCCAGCATTTTACTTGAGCAATTTACTTCCTTAT
>PFEM01000025.1:15131-15626 GCA_002793635.1 Candidatus Shapirobacteria bacterium CG10_big_fil_rev_8_21_14_0_10_48_15 | reverse complement strand
CGCAGTTCAATCCAGTAATGAAATTTCAGATTTTTTAATAGATACTAGCGGGAAATTTCGTTGCGAGCTTTTTCAAGATCCATTTATATCGGGTAGGTCTGCATTATTAATTGCAAAAACACAGGATACAATATCAAGATTAGGAAAGCCAAGAAGCACACCGGCCGCTGTTTTGCTAGGAGCAGACCACGCACCAGACTCTTATAAATTTTTGAGTGACCCGAAAGCGAGAGAGGCGGCAATTTGTTCTCTTGCTCGTCAATATGTGAGTTCGTTTAGTCAAATATTTGGAGGAGTTTTTGACAGGTTGGAAAAAAGAGAGCTCAAAGAATGGTTTGGATTTTCAGATGAAGGAGAATTGAGAAACACTGTTTTGGATTTTATGGCTCGGACACAAGTTTTTAAAATCTTGGACCCTAAAAAAAGTGCGTCCAGCCCAAATGGATGTGAAACACCGTCTGAAGAAGTTGACTGGTTTTTAAGCTCCCAGGTTCT
>PFEM01000025.1:4147-15111 GCA_002793635.1 Candidatus Shapirobacteria bacterium CG10_big_fil_rev_8_21_14_0_10_48_15 | reverse complement strand
GTTCATGGATCATCTGCCCAAGACCCGCTCCGGCAAAATCGTCCGTCGCATGTTGAAGGCCAAAGAGCTCGGCCTCCCTGTCGGCGACACCTCCTCATTAGAAAAATAACCCCATAAGATTTGATTTTTTCCTTCTTTTGCGTTAAAATATTGCCAGTTTCGTGTTGGGAAGTTCCCATTAGAGGAGGCACCGTGAAGGCAAAGAATTGGCTCTTTATAATTGTCATTGCCGTTTGTGTAATGACGGTGGCGACAAGCGCCGTCCAGGCGAATGGCCGTCCGCATCCAGGATGCGTTTGCTATTAGACCCGCCCGGCCCCATCGCACGCCCAAAAGACTAGACAGCTTTTGGGCGTTTTTCTTTATCAATCAAGGGCACAAAGGTCACACCGCCGTAATTTTTTCTCACCAAGCGATTTTTTTGCTTGCTAATTTTGACTAACTCTTGCCCCAGCGGAAACACCATCCGCCCCCCCATTTTTAGTTGCTTTGCCCACGTCAACGGCATTGCTGAAACCGCCGCGGCGGCTTTAATCGCTTCATAAGGCGCGGCCGGGGAATAACCTTGATAGCCGTTGCCGCTGACCACTCGAACGTTGTTAAACCCCAGTTTTTTCAGTCTGACGCGGGCCGACTTGGCCAAACGCGCGATCTTCTCTATGGTGACGACCTGTTTGGCCAAACGGCTCAAAACCGCTGCTTGGTAGCCGGAACCGGTGCCCACGTCCAAAACTTTTTCGTCACCCTTAAGTTCCAAAAGCTGGCACATCAAGGCCACCACGTAGGGTTGGGAAATCGTCTGACCAAAACCGATGGCGAGAGGGTAGTCGTTATAGGCTTGATCACGCAGTTGAACCGGCACAAATTTCTCCCGCGGAATTTCGCCCATCACTTTTAGAATTTTTTTATCAGTAATGCCTCTGGCCTTTAGCTGCTGCTCCACCATCATGGTTCTCCACTGGTTGTATTGGCTCATGGTTGCCGGGTTAAAAATTCGTGGGCTTGCTGAAGGCGGGTGGCAATTTTGATGGCTTGGGGGCAAGTTTGCTCGCACCGGTGGCACTGGCGGCATTGGTCCGCCCGCTGGCCGGGGTCCAGATTTTGGTAGTCCTGCCGGGCCTGCGCGCGTGAACCACGCATTTGGGCCGCGTTAAAAATCTTAAAAATGCGGGGAATATTCACTCCGCTCGGGCAAGGCAGACAGTATTGGCAACCGGTGCAGGGGACACCTTCCCGCTGATGATACGCCTGCCTGACTTTTTCAACTGTCTCTCGCTGTTGGCTGGTTAATGCGTTAACTCCCGACCGGTCCGCACTGGCCAGATTTTCTTTGACCTGCGGCAAACTGCTCATCCCGCTCAAAACCGTTGAGACCGCCGGCTGATCCCACAACCACTGCAACGCCCATTCCACCGGTGTCCGCTGCGGCTTGGCTTGTCGCCAAAGCTGCTGGATCGCTGTTGGCGGTTGGGCGAGTTCGCCCCCCCGCAACGGCTCCATAATCACCACCGCCAAGCCCTTCTTCGCCGCGTATTCCAAACCCCGCCTGCCAGCCTGAAAATCAACATCCAAAAAGTTGTACTGAATCTGGCAAAAAGTCCAGTCATAAGCATCCACGATTTCTTTAAAAACAGTGAAACTATCATGGAACGAAAAGCCAAAATGCTTGATTTGGCCGCTGGCCAGGGCTTTTTTAGCCCAATCAAAAACATGCAGGCTTTGTACCTGAGTCCATTTATCGCGATCCAAAGCGTGCAGCAAATAAAAATCAAGCCCATTGGTCTGTAGCTTGGCCAATTGCTCCTGTAAGAAGCGCTCAAAATCCGCCTGCTTTCGCACCAGCCATAAAGGCGACTTGGTGGCCAGCTTGACCTTCTGCCGGTAGCCGTTTTGCAGCGCCTTGCCCACCACGATTTCGCTTTGACCCTGGTGATAAGGATAAGCCGTGTCGATATAGTTGACACCCTGGTCAATGGCGTGGCGGATCATCCTGATGGCCGCCGCCTCGTCGACCCGACCGGAATCACCACCCAGAATCGGCAGCCGCATCGCCCCAAACCCCAAAGCCGAAACCTGCCAAGTCAGCTTGCCAAAACGCCGGTATTGCATCCTTTACACTTTAGCAAGATGAAACAATAAAGTAAATTCACCCTTAGGCGGCGTTTTTTCGAAGTGGGCGAGAGCCTGACTGATTTTTTCTCGACGAATTTCTTCATGGAGTTTGGTCAGCTCGCGGCCGATCACTACCTCAATCTCGCCAAAAATAGCCTGCATTTGTGACAACGTTTTTAAGAGTCGAAACGGGGATTCATAAATAATAATCGTGGTCTTCACTGGCAATTGACGCAGTTTTTTCTCCCGTTTGCCGGGTTTTTTGGGCAAAAAACCCACAAACAAAAATCGGTCCGTCGGCAAACCAGAAGCCACCAAGGCCGTCAAGGCGGCTGACGCTCCCGGCACGGGCACGACAGGAATTTGTTGGGCCACACACGCTCGCACCAGTTTATAACCCGGATCACTGATCGTCGGCGTGCCGGCGTTACTGACTAAGGCAACTTCCTGACCCGCTTTCAGTTCACCAATGATTTCCGCCATCCGCCCCTGCTCGTTGGCTTCAAAAAAAGACCGTAAACTTTTTTTGGGCAACCCTAAACGCTGCAACAACAAGCCAGTTCGGCGAGTGTCTTCACAGGCAATAATGTCGACTGCACTCAAAACTAGTTTTGCCCTTGCCGTCATGTCTGCCAAGTTACCAATGGGTGTTGACACCAGATACAGCTTGCTCATAGAATAAATGATACCACGATGGCCAAAAAATTTTTGATGGGTAATCAAGTCTTGGCAACGGCCGCGGTCAGTGCGGGCGCTCAAGTGATGTTTGGCTACCCGATCACGCCCGCTTCCGAAATCCTGGAAACTTGGGCCAATTTATGCCAGCAAAACCAGGTTCTCAAAATTTTGCAGGCTGAAGACGAAATGGCCGCCGGCTTTGGCATGATCGGCGCTTGCTTAGCGGGCGTCCCGGCGTTTACCGCCACGGCCGGACCGGGCAACGTGTTGATGCAAGATGCTTTTTCCATGGCCGAAGCCTTACGCCTGCCGACGGTCGCGATGATTATGCAACGCGGTGGTTTATCCACCTCCACCGTCATTTATTCCCAGGAAGAGGTCCGACTGACTTGCTTTGGCGGCAATGGGGAAGGCTTTCGCGTCGTTTATTCACCGGCCAATTTGCAAGAGTTGTTTGATTACACCCTCAAGGCTTTTCAAACTGCCTGGCGCTACCGTTGGCCGACGTTTATTTTAGCCGACGGTTACCAAGGCAAAATGAAAGGGGCGGTGGAAATTAAAACTGATAACTTGGGGCTTCTCACTAAAAACATTAAACCGATTCTCACCAAAGGCGTTAATTTAAGAAACTGCTATAACCTAGAAGAGGAAATTGGCGAAATTATTTTGGCTTATCAAAAAGACTTTCAGGCCAAGCGAGGCAAAATCGAGGAGTGGCAAACTTATCAGACTAAGGGCATGGAGATCATGCTGGTCGCCCACGGGATCGTCGCCGCCGCCTGCCGACCCGCCGTTGATCAGCTGCGCCGGCGGGGGATCAAAGCGGGTCTTTTCCGGCCGATTACGCTGCGACCCTTTCCGGCCGCGGCCGCGGGACGTTTCGCCAAAAAAGTCAAAAAAGTGATCATTATTGAGTCCGCCTTGGGCCAGCTCGCCAGCCTTTTCAAAGATGAACTGGCTTGGGTTGCTACCCCCTTGGTAGAAGTTAACAAACCAGCCATGGGCTTTACGCCCGAAGAAATCTATGAAACCGTCGCCAGCCTTTCCTAAAGTTTTTAAAGTCAGTTCTAAGCCGCACAAATTTTGCCCGGGGTGCGGCCACCCGGTGATCCTGAAAATGCTTGGTCAGGCTCTTGACGAAATGGGCTTGGCCCAGAAAACGATTTTTCTGGTGGATATTGGTTGCTCGCTGCTGGCTTGGGACTTTTTCGACTTGCCAACCAGCCAAACCCATCACGGCCGCACGGTGCCCACGGCCGTCGGCTTCAAAATGGCTGATCCCCAAAAAATTGTGGTGGCTTATGTGGGTGACGGCGGGGCTTACGCCATCGGCTTGCAGCACACCATCAGCAGTTGTCTGCGCGATAATCCGATTACGACCATTGTGGTCAACAACACTGTTTACGCCATGACGGGCGGGCAGATGGCGCCCACCACCACGGATGCCGAAATCACCACCACCACGCCGGCCGGCATGCAGGGAGTCACGACTCTCCGGGGTCCGGAACTATTAAAACCCATCGCGTCCCCGCAAGCCTATCTGGCGCGCGGTTCCAGCCGCCAGCCTTTAATGCTTAAAGACTACCTCAAAAAGGCTCTTGCCACCCAGATCAAAGGCCATTATTCTTTAGTGGAGTCGTTGTCCGCTTGCCCCCTTAATTGGCAAACTGACGCGCGGCAAACACTGGACCGACTGGAAAGCTTGGAAAAAGTCTTTCCGCTAGGAGAAATTAAATGAAAATTATTTTTGCCGGAGAAGGCGGTCAAGGAGTCCAAGTCATCGCCGAGATTTTGGCTAAGGCCGCCTTTTGGGATGGCCAGCCCAGCCTGTATATTCCCAATTTTGGGGTCGAGCAGCGTGGGGGTGTGTCACTCGCTTTTGTGGTCATTGACCAAACCCCGATTGCTTATCCCAAATTTGAGCACGCTGATCTGGCAGCGATTTTTTCCGACCGGTCTTATCAGCGCGTCAAAAGCCATCTGGACGCCAAGACCAAAATCATTCTCTCCCCAGCGATGACCAAAACCATCAAAGGCGCGATCAAACTCCCCGCCCAAGATTTGCCCAATCGTAGTTGGAATATTTTGATCCTAGGCGAAATCAACCGCCAAGGGAAGCTCGTCTCCACCAAAAATTTAATTAAGGCCATGGAGGAGCGTTTCACCCGTCAATACGCCAAAAACCCCGCGTTGCAACAAATTAATCTCAAAGCTCTCAATTATGCCTGATTTTAAGCCGAAGATTTTTCAGCAAGGCGACCGGCAAGCCGTGGTCTTTCACGGCCTTTGCAAGGGTTGCGGTTTGTGCATTTTGCGTTGCCCCAAAAAGGCCATCAGCTTTTCCAAGGATGACGTGGGCATCTACCACACACCAACCGTCGTCATCAATTTGCAAAAATGCCAGCAATGCGGTCTTTGCGAAATCATTTGCCCGGACAGCGCCATTTTGATTAAAAAATAAAGTTCCTCCTGCGCGGTGGTCGAGGGTCTCCTCGAAGGGGGAACACCAGAAAATGTTTAGCGAATTCACTCATCAGCTCATTGAAGCGATCAGACAAAACGGGCCCCAAAGTGTTTTTTGGGCCGGCATCATCGAGCAAATCATTTCGCCGATTCCTTCGGTGCTGATTCCCAGCAGCGCCGGTTTTATCCTCATTCCCCAAAATTTACCTTTTTGGGAAAGCGTCACCCTCATTTTCAAACAAATCTCCTTGCCTTATGCTCTCGGAGCGACCATCGGCACGACGGTTTTGTACTGGCTGGCTTTTTTGGGCGGCCGGGCCATCGTGGCCAAATTCGGCAAGTTTTTTGGCATCTCCCTCAAACACATTGATCTTTTCCGCACCAAATTCACGCGCGGTTTTAAAGACGAAGTTTTAATCTTCCTGCTGGTCGCCCTGCCCGCGACGCCGATCTCTTTGGTGGCCGCTTCCTGTGGGCTGATCGGCATTCCCGCGTGGGAATTTTACCCGCTGGTTTTTGCCGGGACGATGGTCCGCTCGCTGGTTTTGGGTTGGATTGGTTGGCAAGCTGGGGAAGGCTACCAAATGGCGGTTGCGGGGCTTGATCAAGCCGAGGGGCTCCTGACCATCCTGGCCGCTGGCCTGGCCCTCTTAGTAGTCGCTTTCCTCTATTACAAACGCCAAAAAATCCTCAAGTAACTAGGCAACCTCGGTAACTGCCGTTAATTTTCTTTGGCGTAGCGGCGGATGACGGAGACGACCCTGCCCTGAATACGGACGTTGCGGGCAAAAATCGGGGACATTTGGCTGTTAGCCGGCTCCAGCCGCACCCGGGTGGCTTCTTTAAAAAAGCGCTTCAGCGTCGCAAATCCGTTTTCCAAAACCGCCACGACAATATCGCCGTTTCTGGCATCTTTTTGCTCCTCAATCACCACATAATCACCGTCTAAGATACCGTCCTCAATCATTGAATTGCCCTTCACTTGCAAAACAAACGCCCTTCTTTTGCCCGGAATCAGCGCCGGCGCCACGTGGATGGTGGCGTTGGGGTCAGTATGGGGTTCAATCGGCGCCCCGGCGGCAATAAAGCCCAAGACCGGCAGCTCCAAACCAAGCGCCCCCTGCTTGACGTCATCCATAATTTCGATCCCCCGCACCTCACCCGTGGGCCGACGGATGACGCCTTTTTTCTCCAAAGTGGCTAAGTGTTCGTGGACGGTGGAAAGTGAGGTCACGCCCAAAGCTTTAGCAATTTCCTGCAGAGTCGGGGCATACTCATACTTTTGGATATACTGACTGATAAAGTCAACAATTTCCCGCTGACGTTTGTAAAGAGTGACAGCCATTGTCCAAATATTACCCGAAAAATTTTTGGCTTGTCAAGAGGCAAAAAAACCAATAAGATAAGGGCGATGAAACGCCTGCTCGCAGTTTGTTGGGGATTGTTTTTGGGGTTGTGTGCCTGCCCGGTGTGGGCGGAGGAGAATTTCACCATCAACCACCAGCTGCACTATGAAATCCACCCCAACGGCTCGGCCACCGTCAACCAGGAGATTAGTTTAACCAATCAGCTCGCTGACGTTTACGCCACCCGGTATTCGCTGACCCTGCAAGAAGTGAGCGTCAGCAACGTGAGTGCCAGCGACGCCGGCGGCCCGATCCAGCCCCAGATTAGCCGCCAGGGACGGGAAACCACCGTTGCCCTGGTCTTCAACCAACCCGCGGTCGGCAAAGAAAAAACGCTTCGCTTTAACCTGAATTATGACGCTCTCAACCTGGCGCAAAAAAATGGCCAGGTCTGGGAAATCAATATTCCCCAGCTGGTTTTGGAAAATGCTTCGACCAACGGGCAAATGACGCTGGCCGTGCCGACTAGTTTCGGCCGGCTGGCGCTGATGCGGCCGGCACCCTTGAAAAGTGAAACCAGGCAGGGCGTCAACCTTTACTTTTTTGATCTTCAGCAAGCCATCGGCAACGGGGTCAACGCCAACTTTGGCGAATTTCAAATCTTTGATTTTGTCCTTACTTATCATCTGGACAATCCCACCCATAGCCAAATCAGCACCGAAATTGCCCTGCCGCCGGACACGGCTTTCCAGCAAGTCCTTTACCAAAAGTTGACGCCGCCGCCACTCAATGTCCGCCTGGACAACGACGGCAACTGGCTGGCCCAGTACCAACTGCGGGCCCAAGAAAAAATCAATATCAACGCCATGGGCCAAGCCAAAATTTTTGCCACCCCCCAAAATGATTTTTTGATTCCTCACGCCGACACAATCAAGCGCAATCTTGCCAGCCAAGCTTACTGGCCGGTTGACCACCCCTTGATCCAAGCCAAAGCCAAGCAATTGACTACTCCCCGGGCTATCTATGACTTCGTGGTCAACCACCTGGAATACCGCCTGGACCGGGTGGCTGATGACCCCCAAAGGCTAGGGGCACTGGCCGCCCTGCAAAACCCCCAGCAGGCAATTTGCACCGAATTTACCGACTTGTTTATCGCTTTGGCGCGCGCCGCCGGCATTCCCGCCCGCGAAATCAACGGCTTTGCCTACACGACCAACGCGGCGGTGCGTCCCCTGGGGATGATCACGGACATCCTGCACGCCTGGCCGGAGTACTGGGACGAGTCACGCCAAGTTTGGATTCCGGTAGACCCGACTTGGGGCAAGACGACCAACGGCGTGGACTATTTTTCCAAAACAGACATGAATCACTTTGCTTTTGCCATTCATGGCGAACAGTCAAATTTTCCTTATCCGGCCGGCTCGTACAAGGCCACAGACACTCCCAGCAAAGACGTCCAGGTTGAATTTGGCCAAAAGCTGGTGGACGTTAACTCCCAAGTAGCCGTTAACTTTCAGTTACCTGGCGCCATCACGATCGAAAACACCGGCCGCAACGCTCTTTATTACTTGAAGCCGCAAGTCACCTCGGTAACGCTGCGGATCAACCTTCCTGAATCCAGCAGCAAAAACATCATCGTCTTGCCGCCTTTTGCCAAACAAAAAATCCAGTTGACACTCGCCTCACTCAAGCCCTTTAATTTTCAAGATAACCTGGTGACCGTGGTGGTCAATGGCCAAAGTTTCCGCCAAACGGTCAAAATTTACGCCTTTCCTTGGCAGGTGGCCGCCGGTGGGGGCGGGTTGATTTTGCTCATCATCATTTTGTTTTTGACAAGGCCCTGGAATTATGCTAAAAAAACATAACTGATGAAAAAGTATTTGCGCCTGTTTTTGATCAACTTGGGCACTATCTGGCTGGCGACTTTTTTGCTAGCAGGCGTTAGCTACCAAGGCGGCTTTAAAACCCTGGCGCTGGCGGCCTTGGCGTTGACGGTGATCAATTTTCTGATCCGGCCGCTGATCAAAATTCTTCTCCTGCCTATCAACTTACTCACCATGGGGATGTTTCGCTGGGTGATCAATGTTTTGAGTCTTTACCTGCTCACCATTGTGGTGCCGCAAATCAGCATTACCGGCTTTCGGCTGGCCGGTTTCAACTATCAGGGTTTTGCTTTTCCCTCTTTAAACCTGTCACTTTTTTGGGCTTTTGTAATCACCTCGTTTTTAATCAGCCTCACCACCACTTTATTACTTTGGCTGGCCAAAAATTAACCCTCGCGGTATAATATCTTTAATGGCCAAACAAGTCATCCTCGTCGCCCAGATTTTTACCGGCATCCTGCTGATTGGTCTCGTGCTTCTGCAAGGCAAAGGTGGTGGCTTGGGGACTGCTTTTGGTGGTAGTGGGGGAGTCTATCAATCCAAAAGGGGGGTGGAGCGAATCATGCTTATTACCACCGTGATTGTCGCCGCTTTATTTCTGGCCTTATCAATTGCCAATGTCAGCTAATGCTTCCCAAACATCTTTTACACAAACTTCGTTTTTATCCGCGCCTGGTCAAGGCAATTTGGGCCAAGCACCAAAAGTTGATCATTTTGGGATTTCTCGTGGGCGCGGCTAGTTTTTGGTTGCTGCCGCAGTTGGCCAAAACTGTTTTTAAAAGTACCACCCAAAGAATCGGCCTGGTGGGCAAATTCACTACCGAACAGCTCCCTTTGGAAGTCGGACGGCTCATCGGCCAGGGATTGACTAGCGTGACTGAAGACGGTCAGGTTCAACCTCAATTGGCCGAATCGTGGACCGTCAGCGACAACGGTCGAGAATATCTTTTTGATCTTAGACGCGATCTGACCTGGCATGACGGCAAGCCGCTTTTGGCCAAAAACATCAGCTACCATTTCAGCGATGTGGCCGCCAGCCCGATCGGCGATTACCAAATCAAATTTATTCTCAAAGAAGCTTTTTCCCCCTTTCCCTCCATTGTTTCCCAGCCGGTTTTTAAAGGTGGCTTGGTGGGCACCGGCGATTATCGCGTCCAGCATCTGCTTAAAAATGGCCAAATTGCGGAAAAAATCAGTCTGGTGCCGGCCAAAAACAAAACTTTGCCAAAAATTATTTTTCGGTTTTACCCCACCGAACAAGCCGCCAAAACGGCTTTCAAACTAGGCGAAATCAATGTCATCAAAAATATCAGTGAACCAGGCGAACTCAAAGATTGGCCCGGGCTGAAGATCAAGCAAACCGTCAAATTAAACCGCTTTGCGGCCATTTTTTTCAACACCCAAAATCCCAAACTGGCCGAAAAATCAGCTCGCCAGGCTTTGGCCTACGCCATTCAAAAAAACTGGTCCAACCGCGCTTTTGGCCCCCTCAATCCCAACTCCTGGGCCTTCAATCCGGATGTTAAAAAATATCAGTATGATCTGAAAAACGCCCAAAGCCTAATGACCGACCAAAAAGAAATTTTGACGGAAATTGAGCTGGCCACAATCCCGTCGCTTTTCCCTGTTGCCGAAGCCATCAAGCAAGACTGGGAACAGTTGGGCATTGCAACCAAAATCAAAGCCATCAACGCTTTAGACCAAGATTTTGAAGCCTTGCTGATTATTCAGGAGGTAGCCGTTGATCCTGACCAATACGCCTTCTGGCATTCCACTCAAAAAAGCAACATCAGCCAGTATAAGAGTTTTAAAGTGGACAATTTGCTTGAGGAAGGCCGCAAGGAAACCGACTTGAAAAAGCGCCAGGAAATTTACACGGATATCCAGCGCTTCATCGTCGAAGACACCCCGGCCATTTTCCTTTTTCACCCCACCCTTTATACTGTCTCGCGACAATAACTGGTGCGCTCGGTGGGACTTGAACCCACACGCCCTTGCGGGCATAGGTCCTCAACCTATCGCGTATGCCAATTCCGCCACGAGCGCTCGGTGCCGAAGGCGGGAGTCGAACCCGCATTCCCTAAAGGGACACGGTCCTGAACCGTGCGCGTCTGCCAATTCCGCCACTTCGGCTTGTTTGGATGCGAGGGATGGATTCGAACCATCATAAACGCCTTCAAAGGGCGCTATCCTACCATTAGATGACCTCGCATTTTACTACACTCAATCTAGACTTTTTGAGCGGCGGATGGGAGTTGAACCCACGACCTTCTCCTTGGCAAGGAGACGTTCTACCACTGAACTACCGCCGCTTGGGTGCCAGGTCTCGGAGTCGAACCGAGATCTCATGTTTTTCAGACACGCGCCGTGACCACCTTGGCTAACCTGGCTCCGTGTGGCTATTTTACCATATTTGGTGACCGCTGAGGGATTTGAACCCCCGACCTTTCGGATGTAAGCCGAGCGCTCTACCACTGAGCTA
>PFEM01000025.1:241-4105 GCA_002793635.1 Candidatus Shapirobacteria bacterium CG10_big_fil_rev_8_21_14_0_10_48_15 | reverse complement strand
TTCGAGCTTGATTCCTCTTTTCTTCTTTTCCTATAGTATTTGACTGCTACTCAATTTTTTGCTATACTTACCGTAGTTTGGTCTCTTGTACTTTGTCAGGCTGTGTTATGTGGCAGATTTGGAGGCAAAATGGACGTGCTGCAGAAAGTCGCCGAGGCATTGATTTTTGGAATCGGGGGGGTGATCGTCATCAGCGTCCTCATGGAGTTTCGATGGCACAACCGGGCGCTCACAATTGCGCGGCTAGTGTTCTTCGTGCTCCTCACAGCGAGCGCGGTGATCATCGGGAATGGAACCCTGATAGTGGTAAGCACTCTCGGCGTCGTGGCTTCTGTTACTCTGTTGGCCCAGCCAAATCCAAGAACCAAGGCTCTTTAAGCCGTGCCGTACAAGAGAAAAAGCGCCTAGGGGCAATAATAGATCTTATCAACCCCCGAAGGCGCTTTTTTCTTGGCTGAAAATTACGGGGCGAATTTGAGATTGCGGCAGTTGGTGGCCCGCTGATAAAAAAGGAAATTTCCCAGCAAAGAAATTACCAGCAGGGGCAAAGCCAAAATCGGCCATAATCATCTTAAAGAACTGAGGCAAAAGTCGCAAGCACTGTATTGGAACTTGATCTATAAGGCGTTGAATGTTAGCATGCAAATTAATTCTGCCCAAAGAACATGGCCAAAGGAAAAGAAATTGAACCCGCAGGCCCAGGCAAGCCTGAATATTCTTCTCCCTTCAGATACCGCATTCTTGACCAAGAGGCAATTTGGAAAAGAATCAGACAGGGAGCCGACGCTAGCCCGTTGGCGATTGGTTCTGGAGTAGACGGTGTCTGCAGCAATCTCGAAGCGGTACTTTCACCAGATGGCCGCTTATCTTTTAATGTCTTCCTATTTAAAAATTACGGTCGCGTCAACCTCAAAAGTGCCGCCGCAAAAGGGACCCAACCTGAAGCCCTCGAAGCTACCCTGCGGGAGTATGTTGATGATACTTTACGCGTCAGAGGCTATCGCCTTTACCAAGTTCTGGGATGCCAAAGTAACGAAGAAGGAAACCAGAAACAAGTAGGCGACCTTATTTTTCACCCATTTCGTTACCTTCCCCTTCTTCCCGTCAGCAGTTCAGAAGAGTTTTCTCAAGAATTGGAAAGGGGACTCAAAATCCTTCGCATTTTTATAACGCAAACATACAGAAACAGCGGTATTAAAATTCCCCCCAAAGAAATAGTCATTTCTTCCGAAGCCGTCAAAACGAAATCAGAGGCACCTTCGGCTGTCAAAACATCCGAAAGCCTTGAAGAGTTACGACGGGCAATTATTGTAGAAAAACGGCCCGATGTTACCTTTGCAGAAGTTGGCGGACAACCGGTGGCCGTTAATGAAGCAAGGCGGCTTGCAGATCAACTAAAAAGCCCGTGGCTTTTTAGAAACTGGGGAATAGAACCGCCCAGAGGGATTCTTTTCTACGGGGAGCCAGGCAACGGCAAAACTCTCATTGCCAAAGCGATCGCCACTGAATCAGCATCAGCCTTCCTGCACGTCAGAGCCTGTGATCTGGCTTCAAAATGGTACGGCGACATAGAAAAACTCACTCATCAAGTCTTTTTAATTGCCGCGGCGGAAGTCACCACTCACGGGCACTGCATTATTTTTCTTGATGAGGTAGACTCTCTCATCTCTAGTCGTCAGGAAGAAACCCATGAAGCCACTAGAAAAATGATTGGCACTTTTCTTCAAGAAATAGACGGCCTGCAAACACGAGAAGGCATTACGGTAGTCGCTTCTACCAATGATTTGGCAGCGGTCGATCAAGCGTTTTTGTCGCGAATGACAAAGTGGATAAAAGTCCCTCCTCCTGACGCTGAAGGCTTGGGGCAAATTTTTGCTATTCACTTTCAAAGAGCCAGCCAAAAGGCAGGCAGAGAATTAATTGCCGTGCCAAACTTTTCGACTCTTGCTAGAAAACTCGTGGGCATCAGCGGTAGAGATGTTGCCGATATTGTTCAAATTACCCTAGAAGCCAAAGCGCAACAAGAACTAAACGGTCTTACTCCTTCACTAGTAACAGAGGCTGATATTGGAGCAGCCATTCAAACTTCATCGAAAATTCAAGACGCTATCCGCAAACACAAAAAAGAAACACCGCTAGGTTTCACGCATACTGTTTGGCAAAGCAGCAACCATTAACTTTAGTTCGATACGCCAATTTTTGCTTCTCTGACCAAATTTTGACGCTGATCTTGCACGGCCTAGGTTCTTCTTTTAGAAAAATTTTAAAAGCAGGTCAAAATAAGGTAAAATAGGGGAGTGAAGCCGAGGTGGCGAAATTGGCAGACGCGAGAGACTTAAAATCTCTTGGTGGCTAATCCACTATGCGGGTTCGACTCCCGCCCTCGGCACCACAGTCAAACTTCGTAGGTCAGGGTTCAGCGCCGCCCATTGATTTTGCGCGCTACCTCGCGCTTTTTTATTTTCGAGGACAAGGTTCGAGCCGAAGATTTTTGAGGCGAGAACCCTTTTGACAAATAAATCATTATCCCTTGCGATTTTAGCCGCATTTGCGGCTTCATTTATCCATTCTCTAAACGGTTCGAGCCAATCATTTTGCTTTTGCTCAAAACGGATGTTTTGCTCCTCAAGAGTTTTAACCTGACTCATTACTTCAGATTTCTTTTCAAGATAAATTTCTCTTTCAATAACCTGGTCAAGATAAGAATCTAAAATAAATTGCAGTTTTTGTTTTAATTCCTTGATTTTCTCTTGATTTTCCTGAGCAAAAGCAAAACAGGATTGGGCGGTATCTTCCCTGTCTTTTTCAAGCATTTTTAACATTTGTTTTGCCCAATCCTGACGCAAAAAAACTTTTTGAATCATGAATGATAACTGCTGATCTAAATCTTCCTCTCGGGTATAAGATTGGTTACAGATTTTAGTTTTTGATTTTTTAGTACAACGGTAGCAAACATGACCTTTTTGGATTTCAGCAGTTATCATCATACCGCACTCGCCGCAATGAAAGAGTCCGGTAAACGCCTTGGGTATTTTTTCCTTTCTTCGAGGTTTACTTCTCTGTTTTAATACCTTTTGTACTTTGTCAAAAAGTTTCTTTGCGATGACTGGCTCGTGCTTGCCTTCGTGAAGCTCGCCAGAATAATGAAAGTATCCGTAATAAAATGGATTGGATAGGATAAATGAAATTTTATCTCTTTTGAAGGGTTTATCCCCGTGGGTGAGAATACCTTGTTGCGCCAAAAAGTGAGAAATATCACCAAGAGTTGAATTTCATTTTGAATAAAGCTCAAAGGCTGACTTTATGATTTTTGACCTTTTTCTATTAACAACAATAGTTTTAGTTCTGACGTCGTTCAAATATCCAATTGGCGCTAGTCCCGGATATTCTCCTCGCCTGACTTTTTGGCGCAACCCTCGTTTGGTATTCTCACTCAAAGAATCAACATAATATTTGCTTTGCCCAAAAGCGATTGAAAGCATGAATTTTCCCTGCGGTGTCGGTTCAAACCAAAACTGCGGGAACTTTAACGCTGTAATACGCCCGCAATCAATTAAGTAGATTATCTGTCCGCCGTCAACAGAATTGCGCGCCAATCGGTCGGGGTGCCAAGCCAAAATTCCGTCCGCTTCACCTTTCCCAATTCTTTTTAGCATTTCGCCGAATACTGGGCGGCCTGGGATTTTGGCCGATTGTTTTTCCACTAACTCCTCTATAATGGTGAGATTGTTTTGTTTCGCAAAGGCGCGCAATTCTGTAATTTGTGCCTCGATTGATAAACTTGTTTATCTTCAACATCGGTTGACTTGCGTGCGTATAAAAAGAATTTTGAAAGATTATTGTCCATAAATTTACTCCTTAAAA
>PFEM01000025.1:0-192 GCA_002793635.1 Candidatus Shapirobacteria bacterium CG10_big_fil_rev_8_21_14_0_10_48_15 | reverse complement strand
CTCAACCTAATCGCTTAGATTGTCCGAGACGGCTATTAAAAAAGCGATTAGTTGTTGAGCACGTTTTTAGTATAGCAAGATTTTACAAAAAATAGCAAGAACAAAAATTCTCTTTCGCTCTTGGGCAATTCCTCGCCGAAAGGCGAGGGAAAAAGAGATAAAATTCAAAAATTGAAAGGGATAGTCCTCGAA
>PFEM01000023.1:20574-20737 GCA_002793635.1 Candidatus Shapirobacteria bacterium CG10_big_fil_rev_8_21_14_0_10_48_15 | reverse complement strand
CACGACGAACGCAACGGGTACCACTCCACGCTGCATAAGACGTTTTCAAGTTATTACCTGTATAGCCACTGGCTAAAAGCACATACCACACCTTGGTAGAGTCTGCTGTTAGTTCTGTGGACGACCAAAAGTTCACGGCGACGCCATCGATCACAAAGGCAGC
>PFEM01000023.1:20038-20536 GCA_002793635.1 Candidatus Shapirobacteria bacterium CG10_big_fil_rev_8_21_14_0_10_48_15 | reverse complement strand
CATCAGTTCTTTTTGTGAGGGCAGGTACCAGTCAGTTTGGGCGCCTTCACCGGTCACGGCCTCCAGAGAGAGCAGGCCGCAAGTATTGATGGCGTTGCCGCAGTCGGCATCCAGACCATCGTAGTCACCCCGGTCTGATAGGGCGAAAAAGGGGCAAGGGGAATGGTCTGAATCAGGAAAGACATTGGTCATTTGCCCCTGGTCACTGCTCCAATAAAAATCAGTTCTTTCGTCCTTCCAGACATTGGTGGCGGTATTGGTCCAGGTTGATTCTTCGGTATCGACATCCCCATCACCCAGGCTATCACTGTATTCCAAGTCATCATAATCGACTTCAAACATCGTGACGGTCCCCGTTTGCTGAGTTCGGGAGTCTTGGTGAAAGGTTTTGCCGCTCAGCACATCTTTGGCTAGCAGGTCACCGCCAGGAACCCATTCTCCAGCCGAACGAATCCGGTTCCACCAAGCACCCCAGTCTCCCCAAGAGCCGGCACTCTC
>PFEM01000023.1:15727-20010 GCA_002793635.1 Candidatus Shapirobacteria bacterium CG10_big_fil_rev_8_21_14_0_10_48_15 | reverse complement strand
GTAAACTACTTTAATTCTGGAGCTGGAGTCGGACTCCGGTGAAGAGCCGGCTTGTTCAGCCCGAACAGCTAAGTTAGTTTGCCAGAAACTAAGGGCACCCATCAATAAACACACCAACCAAATAGCTGCCTTTCTCATTAACTATTTATAGGAAAGAATCCGCAAGTTGTCAAGGAATATAGGCAGGTTGGGAAAAATCTGCTAGAATAAATCTTGATATGCAAGCAGAAGCGACTCTAAACCATAGCTGTAGCCACCTTTTGGCTGCGGCCATCAAAAGGCTTTACCCGAAAGTCAAATTTGCCATTGGACCAGCCATTGAAAACGGCTTTTATTATGACTTCGAATTTTCCCAACCGGTCTCCGAAGCCGACTTTGGCAAAATTGAAAAAACCATGGGCAAAATCAAACAACAGGCTTGCCCGTTTGAAAGAAAAGTCGTCTCGCTAGCCGAAGCCAAAAAATTATTTGCCAACCAGCCTTATAAGCTGGAAATACTGAAGGAGCTGAAGGGAAAAATTTCCGTTTACCAGACAGGCGATTTTGTCGATCTTTGCAAAGGACCGCACGTGGTTGACACGGCCAAAATTGGCGCGTTTAAGTTGCTCTCGATTGCCGGCGCCTACTGGCGGGGGAGTGAGCAAAACAAAATGCTGACCCGCCTTTACGGCATTTGTTTCCCAACAGCCAAAGAATTGACCGAATTTTTGCGCCAGCGGGCGGAAGCGGCCAAGCGTGATCACCGCAAAATCGGCCAGGAACTGGAGCTTTTTTCTTTTCACCCCGAAGCGCCGGGTGATGTGTTTTGGCATCCCAAGGGTTACCTCATCATGCAACAGCTTTTTGAGTACTGGCGGGAATTGCACCGGCGAGAAGGTTATCAGGAAGTGCGCACCCCCGAAATTCTAACCCGTCAAGTCTGGAACCAAAGCGGTCACACCGACTTTTTTATGGAAAAAATTTATCGGGTGCTGACACCCGGTGCCAAGCAATGGGATATGGCCATCAAGCCGATGAACTGCGACGGCGGGATTTTGATTTACCAAAGCAAGCTGCATTCTTACCGTGAATTTCCGTTGCGGCTGGGCGAGTTAGGTGTGGTGCACCGCTTTGAATCCGGCGGCGAAATTCACGGGTTGTTGCGGCTGCGCGAGTTTACCCAAGATGATGCCCATATTTTTTGTACACCCGCTCAAGTCAAAAGTGAGCTTAAAAAAGTGATCGCGCTTTGCTTTGAATTTTATGACACTTTTGGTCTCAAGCTAGATCACTTGGAGTTGTCCACCCGACCGGCCCAGTCCATCGGCGCCACCGCGATTTGGGAAAAAGCCGAAGGCATCATGCGCCAAGTACTGCAGGAAAATCAGCTGCCGCACCAAGTTAATGAGGGCGAAGGCGCTTTTTACGGCCCCAAATTTGACTTCCACTTGCGCGACAGTTTGGGCCGGACCTGGCAGTGCGCCACGATTCAGTTGGATTTTGCCCAACCGGAAAATTTTGATTTGGAATACGTCACGGCCAAAGGCACCCGGGAACGACCGGTGCTGATTCACCGCGTCATTTACGGCTCGGTAGAAAGATTTTTGGGGATTTTAATCGAGCAATATGCCGGCGCGTTTCCGGTGTGGCTGGCCCCAGTGCAGGCCAAAATTATCCCGATCACTGACCAGCATCTGGGCTACGGCCGGCAAGTTTATCAAAAGCTGGTGGACGCCGGTCTGCGCACTGAACTCGACGACCGCCGCGATACCACTGCGGCCAAAATCCGCGCGGCCGAATTGCAAAAAATCCCGTACCTGCTCGTAGTCGGGGACAGGGAAATTGCCAACGGCCATGTCAACGTGCGTACCCGGGGCAAAAAGGTGCTTGGGGAAATGACCACCGCTGCTTTTTTGACCCGAATTAAAGCTGATCTTGCACAAAAAAGGCAAATTTGATAAACTTCCCTCAAATTGGTTAAGGTTTTTTATCGTCTCAATCAGTACATTCAGGCTGACAAAATCCGAGTCATTGATGAAGCTGGCAAGCAGATTGGCGTCATGTCACGAGAAGAAGCGCTCAGTCAGGCCCGACAAAAAGGGCTTGATTTGGTAGAGATCGCCCCGCACGCCAAACCGCCGGTTGGCAAAATTATTGATTTTAAAAAATTTCGGTTTCAGGAAGAAAAAAAACGCCAGCGGGAGAAGAAAAGCGCCAAAAAGTCGGAGCTTAAAGAAATTCGTTTAAGCCCGTTCATGGCCGAAAATGACCGGCAGTACAAAATCAAGCGCGCCGGGGAGTTTTTGAGCCAAGGCAACAAAGTTAAATTAAGCTTAATGTTTCGGGGCCGGCAGATTACCAAAAAAAGTTTTGGGTATGGTCAGCTCGCCTTAGCCAGCCAGCAGCTGGCAGGGACCGGCGAGGTGGAATTTGGGCCCAAGCTGACTGGCAACCGACTGGAAATGACTTTAACGCCAATTAAAGGAGCCAAAGATGGCCAAAAAAAATAAACTAAAAATTAAAAAATCAGTTGCCAAAAGGTTTAAAGTGACCAAAACGGGCAAGGTGCTTTTTCGCGGCTCACATATCCGCCACTTGCGACGCAAAAAGTCCAAGTCCAATTTGCGTCGCCAAAAAGTGCCCCAGCGGTTGCGGGGAGTGATGGCCCAAAAGGTCAAAAGAGCTTTAGGCAAATCAATTAAAACTAAAATAAAATAACGTTCCTCCTGCGCGGTGGCCGAAGGTCTCCTCGGAGGGAGAACACCATAAGCAAATGCGAGTTAAAACCGGTTTTACCAGACGACATCGCCATCAAAAAGTGCTGCAGCGCACCAAGGGTTTTTGGATGACTCGGGGGCGGCTCTACAAAGTTTCCAAAGAGGCCGACCTGCACGCCGGTCAGTATGCTTTTATCGGCCGCAAGCGTCGCAAACGAGACTTGCGCCAGCTGTGGATTACGCGGATCAATGCCGCTTTGACCCCGCAAAAAGTCAGTTATTCCCAATTTATTGACGGCCTCAAAAAAGCCAAAATCGAGCTCAATCGCAAGGTCCTGGCCGATCTGGCTGTCTCTCATCCGGAAACTTTCAAAGCCGTGGTCGAAAAAACCAAAACTAAGGCTTGACACTTCTGGTTTTCTTCGGTTAAATTGAGGGGTGACCCTTTACGAAAAAATCGCTGTCCTGGGGCCATCTGCCCAATACGATACTTGCGGGCCAAAAGATTTTGGCCAGACCACGGCTATTCCCGGCGTTTACCACGCCAAAGTTGGTGGCTCCCATATCTGCCGGCTGTTTAAAGTGCTGCAAACCAATCTTTGCCGTCATAATTGCCGCTATTGCGCTTTTCGTCGCGACCGGGACGTGCGCCGGGCCACGGCCAGTCCTGACGAAATGGCGCGTGCCTTTGATTCGGCTTGGTCGCGTCGGCTCGTTGAGGGGCTATTTTTATCTTCCGGCATCGCCGGCACTCCGGACCAAACCATGGATCGGCTGATCGCCACCGCCGCTATCTTAAGAAACCAATATCACTATCGTGGTTATCTGCATCTCAAAGTGATGCCGGGAGCGTCAGCAGCGGCGATCAGCGCGGCGGCCGAATTAGCCAGCCGGTTATCTTTGAATATCGAGTCGCCCACCCCGGAATCTTTGGCTGATCTTTCCCCGGACAAAGATTTGAAAAAAGGCTTTTTTTACACCCTGTCGGTCATCAAACAGCAATTGCAAAAACGCCGTTTCGCTGGCAAAAAAATTCCCAGTTTGACCACCCAATTTGTCGTCGGGGCAGGGGAGGAAACCGACCGGCAAATTATTATCCAAACCCACCAGCTTTATAAAAGCTTTGGCTTAAAGCGCGTGTTCTATTCGGCCTTTCGACCGGTGCCCCAAACGCCGTTGGCTAACCGGCCCGCCGAATCCGTGACTAGGGAACACCGTCTTTATCAAGCCGACTTTCTGCTGCGCTTTTACCGCTGGCAGCCTTGGGATATCCCCTTAGGCCAGGATGGCCGATTGTCGGCACTAAAAGATCCCAAAATGATTTGGGCCGAAAGCCACCCCCAATATTTTCCGGTCAACCTCAACCACGCCGATTATTGGCAGCTGCTGCACGTGCCCGGTATCGGCCCCCGCTCCGCCCAAAAAATTTTGTCCTGTCGCCGCCAGTCCTGCATTTCTTCTTTGACTCAGCTGGCCCGCCAACGCTTCCAAATCGCCAAATTTTCCGGCTTCGTTAGCTGGTAACCACTCACACCCCTGGGGTGTGATCCTATTGACACCTAAGGTTCTTTTTAAATAATATAGAAA
>PFEM01000023.1:0-15685 GCA_002793635.1 Candidatus Shapirobacteria bacterium CG10_big_fil_rev_8_21_14_0_10_48_15 | reverse complement strand
TTTTGAATAAAAAGCACAACCAAAGGTTTTTGGATTTAATTGACTATTACCGTTTTCCCCAGCCAAAAAGATATTCTTATTTTGCAAGGCTCTCCCAGAGGAAAAAATTAGAATATTGGGCAAAAGTTAAAAAGACAATCCCTTTAGCGGAAATATATGCCTTTGCAATTATGCCCAACCACTTTCACTTTTTATTAAAGCAGCCTGAAGGGGAGGGTATCAGCAAGTTCATGTCTAATCTTCAAAACAGCTTTGCTAAGTATTTCAATTTAAGAAACAATCGTTCCGGCTCGCTTTTCCAAAATATGTTTAAAGCTAAAAGAGTGGAAAATGAAGAGCAGCTAATTCACATTTCTCGTTATATTCATCTTAATCCTGTCAGTTCATTTTTAATTGAAATTAATCAATTGCCTGAATATCCCTGGACATCCTTGCCATGCTACTTAGGTCGTGACTTTGCCGGTGTTATTTCTCCTGATTTAATTTTAGGGGTTTTCGGATTAGCAAAAAAATACCAGCAATTTATTTTCGATCAAGCTGACTACCAAAGAAAGTTGCAACAAATTAAGCATCTTCTGATAAAACACCCTTAGGTGCGAATAGAGTCACACCCCAGGGGTGTGATGCATGATACTTGACAAAAACAAAAAGTGTGGTAAAGTTATCCACAATGCAAGAGCTGACCAAAACTCAAAACAGCGGAAAGATCTCTTTTTTCTTTACTAAGCTGCTTTGGGGAGGTCGCTTTTTGCATTTTTAGGACCTGATTAAACCCCAAAAGCAGCCATCCCGTTTCCGCGGGATTTTTTTATGCTAAAATGGCAGCATGGATTTAAACAAAATTCAGAATTTAAAAAATCAGGCCATCTCCGGCATTCTGGAAGTCAATTCCGCGTCGGAGCTGGAAAGGCTACGGATCGCCTATTTGGGCCGCCGGGGAGAGCTCAACGAATTGTTGAAACAACTCGGCCAACTGCCGACGAATCAGCGGGTGGAAGCTGGTCGGCAAATCAACGACGCCAAGCAGGCAATTGAGCAAACTTTGCAATCACAAAAAAACTCTTTGCCAGACAGCAGCAAAATCAACGACTGGCTGGACATCACGGCTCCCGGCAAAAAGCCGGCGTTAGGCCACCTGCACCTGATCAGCCAAACCATTGAAGAAATCGCCCATATCTTTGAAAAAATCGGCTTTCAGCGCGTCCGTTATCCGGAAGTGGAATGGGACTGGTACGCTTTTGAAGGCCTCAACATGCCGCCGGAGCATCCGGCCCGTGATGAATGGGAAACCTTTTTTATAGACAATCTCCATCACCCCAAATTGGGCAGAGGGGTCTTAACCCCCCATACTTCCTCGGGCCAGCTGCGCCAAATGGAAGCCCAAAAACCGCCGCTCCGCATGCTCAACATCGCCAAATGCTACCGCCGCCAAGCCGACGCCTCCCACGCCCCCATGTTTTACCAATTTGAGGGCCTGCTGGTCGACCAAAACATCGCCATCACGCACCTTAAGGGCGTGTTGGCTTATTTTGCTAAGCAATATTTTGGCCCGAACCGGCAAACCAGAATTCGGCCGTTTCATTTTCAGTTCACCGAGCCGTCGTTTGAATTTGACGTCACCTGCATTGTCTGCAATGGTAAGGGTCAAATTGAAGGCAAACGCTGCCCGGTTTGCAAACAAGGCTGGATGGAACTGGGCGGATCGGGGATGGTCCACCCGACCGTCCTAAAAAATGGTGGTATCGATCCAGAAAAATATACCGGCTTTGCCTGGGGTTGGGGCGTGGAGCGCTTGTTTATGATGAAATATGGCATTGACGATATCCGCCTGCTTTTTGGTGGCGATTTAAAATTTTTGGAGCAATTCTGATGAACATTTTGGTACCTTATTCCTGGCTCAAAGAACATTTATCCACCAAGGCCACCCCTGACCAGATGGCCGAAGCTTTGTCGTTGTGCAGCCAATCAGTCGAAAAAATCAACCGTGTGGGCAACGACGCCGTCTTCGAGATCGAAATCACCACCAACCGGCCGGACTGTTTGTCAATTTACGGCATCGCTCGCGAGTTGGCCGCGGTGTTGCCACGCTTTAACCACCAAGCTCAGCTCAAGGCCATGCCTGAATTGACCACCAAGATCCCGGTCGTCAAAAAAAGCTTGCCGCTTAAAGTCACTCTTCAAGCGCCGTCGCTTTGTCCGCGTTTTACCGCCTTGATTTTTGATCAGGTCAAATACCGGCCGTCGCCAAAAGTGATCCAAGACCGGCTGCGAAAAGCGGGGATTAGGGCCCTCAACAACATTGTGGACATCTCCAATTACCTCATGCTGGAGCTGGGCCAACCGATGCACACTTTCGATTATGACAAAATCAAGCAAGCCCGGATGATCATGCGGGCGGCTAAGCCGGGCGAAAAAGTCGTTACCCTGGATGACCAAACCAGAATTTTATCACCGGGGACGATCATTATCGAAGACGGCGACGGCCGCATTGTTGACCTGTGCGGCATCATGGGCGGTCAAAATTCGGCCGTGGATCAAACCACCCGGCGGGTCTTGCTATTTATTCAGTCCTATGATCCTCGTCAGATCCGCCGCTCCTGCCAGCAAATGGCCTGCCGCACCGACGCCGCCCAAAGATTTGAAAAAGGGGTCGAACCGGAAGGCGTCATGCCCGCCATGAAGAAGGCCGTCGTCATGTTCCGCACGCTCTGCGGCGCCAAAGTCGCCAGCCGGCTAACCGATATCTACCCTCATCCCATTCAAGCCAAAACCGTAGTTGTCAGCACGGCAAAAATCAACCAGCTGCTTGGCATCCCGATCAAAATCGGCGAGGCTCAAAAAACCTTAAATCATTTGGGATTTGCCACCAAAGTGAGCCGGCAGCAAATCAGCGCCACCGTGCCTTACTGGCGCCATGACGATATTAATCTGCCCGAAGACTTGATTGAAGAAATCGCCCGGGTTTACGGTTATCACAATTTACCCAGTGTCTTGCCGTCTGGGCCGTTGCCGTTAACAATCACCGACCCCTCTTTCACCTGGGAAAATCAAATCAAGCAAGCCCTCAAATACTGGGGGTGGACAGAAACCGTCAACTATTCCCTGGTCAGCCAGCAACTGATCAAGCAAGCCGGCTGGCAACCAGACCAGTGTCTCAAAATCAGCAATCCCTTAAGCCTTGATTGGGTTTGGTTACGGCCGTCGCTGCTGCCCAGCTTGACCGCCGCCGCCAACCAAAACCAACCCGATCAGGTCATCAGATTTTTTGAAATGGCTCACGTTTACCATCCCTCCGAATCGGCGGGCAAAGCTAAATTGCCGGAAGAAAACCTCCGCTTGGCGGGCCTGATCAACCGGCCGCGGTTTTATCAAGTTAAGGGAGTCGCGGAGGCAATTTTGACTGAAATGGGTATCAAGGCCGAATTTCGACCCTTACCCGGAGCCAAACAAGCTGGCCAAATTCTCATCAACAACCAGCTGATCGGCACCTTGGGCAAAACCCAAGACCGCATGGCTTTTTTTGACCTCGACTTCAGCCAGCTGGTCAAGCTGGCCAGCCGGCAAAAGCAATATCATCCCGCCGCCAAAACGCCGCCCGTGATTGAAGACTTAACTTTCATCGTCCCGCCACAAACTCCGCTCGGGGAACTGACCAAAGTGGTTAAGGCGGTTGATCCCTTAATCAAGGAAGTAAGCTTGGTTGATACTTTTCAAAACAATTTTACTTTTCGCCTCTACTATCAAGCTCCCCAAAAAAATCTTAGCCGTCGGGACGTGGCCAAAATCAGAAATAAAATTATTCTTCAAGTGGAAAAAATTTTTCAGGCCAAGCTGAGAAGTTAATACTCATTGGGGCGACCGCGCAATTCCGCCGCCTTTTGGCTAATTTCCGACGCCTCCGTCCGTTGCACAATGAGCGCTAATTTATCACCATGATTATCCAAAAATTTATCACTCAACTCTCTAGAAAACATCAACCACTCATCCAACGTGGCTTCGCCTCGCTGAATGTTCCTCCTTAAATTATAAGCTTCTTTCAGGGTTTGGTTAACGGTCCCGTTGATTTTGCTAAAATCGCAACCCAGCCACTTTTCCAAATTGCCCCGCCATTCGTCCCACGACTGATATGAACCAAGTGCTTGCGATTCTTGATGAATCTCGCCGTCGGGAAAAGGATAACCACGATGCTTTTCTGGTGTCATTTAGCCTGCTTTGAACAATTATAGCACCTTCGTCAATTGTTAGGGAATCGTCGGGGTGGGGGAGGGGGTCAACGTTGGCGTGGGCGTGGGCGTGGGCGTCGCAGCCAACGTCGGCGTGGGGGTCGGGCTAGGCTGCCAATCCCAAGGGACTTTAACGCCGATTTTAACCTGGGCCTCCGCCTCTTTGCCCGCCTGATTGCGCGCCTTCACTTTGAGCGTGTGCGGCCCGTCACTGAGGGTCACCACTCGCTCCCAGGGTCCATTTTCCAGAGTATCTTTAAGACTGCCATCAACCAAAAATTCCACCCTTTCCACCTGACTGTCAGAAATAATTTTGGCCTGAATGCGGACTTCGCGTTGGTCAACCTGCTGGTGATCTGACGGTTCCTCGATGGCCAAAGCCATTTCCTGCCGATCACCGCAAAATTCGGTCGGCGGGTGATTGCGGCTATCACCTTGACCAGCCAGCCATTCATCAATGCCTTGCTGCCAGCGGTTGATCCCGTCTTGGCTAACCGGGTCCTCTTCTTTAAAAACAAAATATTCCTTTTCCTCATAATCGCCCCGCGCCGCTTGCGCCGGGGACGCCAACTTGTCCTGACCACGGCAAAGCTTCAATTTGGTATGCACGAGGTCTTTTCCGACTGGCTGGGTTCCTTGGAGAAAATATTCCACCCGGGAAGGATAGCCGTCATGAGCGGCGAAGCCGGAAACCTGGTCGACTTCGGCCGTGACCATGCCCTCGGGCATGGCAAAACTGGTCACCGGCTGGCTTCCCAGGGCCGCGACAATAATCTGGTGCCAAATTGGCGAGGCGCCGGAAACCCCCGAAGCGACGCGCGTCATCTGACTGTTGTCGTTGTTGCCCACCCAAACGCCGACCATCACTTGCGGCGTCCAACCAATCGTCCAGTTATCCCGCTTGTCATTGGTCGTTCCGGTTTTGGCTGCCACGGTCCGACCGGCAACATCCAAATAGCTGCTGTCGCCAAAAGTCAGCACGCGGGCGTCATGGTCCGACAAAATATGAGAAACCAAAAAAGCCTCTTGGGGAGTTAAGACCGCTTTACCATGCATCGGCCGGTACTCATCCAGCACCTTGCCGTTACTATCAGTCACTTTCAGCACCGCCACCGGCTCCACTTTCAGACCGCCGTTGGCAAAAGCGCTGTAAGCCTCAGCCAGCTCCAGCAGCCTCACCTCGCCGCCACCCAAAGTGACGGACAAGCCAAAGCGCCTCATGTTTGCCTCGGTTGGTTCCAGGGTAGACAAACCCAATTCCCAAGCCGTCGTCAGCATGTCTTTGAGGCCCACTTTGGCCAGCATTTTGACCGCCGGCACGTTGAGCGAATTACCCAAAGCAAAACGCAGCGTCACCGGGCCGTGAAACTGGCCATCATAGTTCACCGGCGCATAATCTTTTTGGCCGGGGACCGTGCTTAAGAAAGTCACCGGCGTATCCATCAGCAGGGTAGCGGCCGTGTAGCCTTTCTTCAGGGCGGTGACATAGGTCACCGGCTTGATGGCGGAACCGGGTTGGCGTTGCGACAAAGTCACGTTGACCTTGCCGTCATAATCCGGATCGTCATAATTTTTGGAGCCAATCATCGCCAAAATCTCCCCGGTTTGGGGATCAATGACGACCGCCGCGCCGTTAGTAATGTTGAGGGACTCCACTTTTTTGATTTCCTCGCTCACGATCTGCTGGGCTTTTTCCTGAAGCGCCCAGTCCAAAGTGGTATAAACCCGCAGGCCACCTTGCTCGACCATGCGTTGACCATAGCGTTCTTCCAGTTGCTGTTTGACATACATCACGAAGTGGGGGGCGCGAAAATCACCGCCATTGTCGGCAAACTCCAACTGATCCAGTTGTTCTTTAGCCTCTTGCTCTTGATCAGCCGTAATGTAGCCATCCTCGCGCATCCTTCTTAAAACCGCCTGGGTACGACCCACCCAAGCGTCTTGCTCCCCGGAAAAAGGGGAGTACACCGACGGCCGTTGCGGCAGACCTGCCAGCAAAGCCGACTCCACCAAGTTAAGCTCGGCCACGTCTTTGCCGAAATAAGTTTCGGCGGCCGCCTGAACGCCCCAAGCCGTTCCACCAAAAGGAGACTCATTTAAATACATTTGTAAAATCTCGTCTTTGGAATATTTGCTTTCGATTTGGACGGCCAAGATAAACTCTTTGATCTTACGCGGCAGCGTCCGCTGGGAAGTCAGCAGGACGTTTTTGACCAGCTGTTGGGTGAGGGTCGAACCGCCCTGCAGTTTGTGGTGAACAATAATGTTGTAAACGGCCCGAAAGTAACCGGTGATGTCAAAGCCGGCGTGCTTATAAAAATTTTTGTCTTCAATCGCCACGGCCGCATTCTTTAAATGATCGGGGATTTGGTCAAAACTGACCGGCGTCCGGCGCTGATCGGCAAAAACATCATAAAGTAGCTCCTCATGACGATCGTAAATTTTGGTGGCAAAACCCTCCCGCCGCACAATTCGATCCGGTCGCGGCAAATCTTTGGCATACCAGGCAAAAAGGACCGCCGCTCCCAGCATGGCCGCCACAACCCCCACAAAAACAAAAACGGCGATTTTAGAAATTAAACCAACTTTGTTGAAGCGCCGACGGGAAGTACCGCTAAATTTATTCAGCCGTTGCCGCCAGGCTCTCTGCCAATTCATTTGCTTGCATTATAGCATAGGGAAAATTATAATTTAACTCATGGACAAGATCGACGCCGTCTTAAGCAGGGGAGTAGAAAAAATTTATCCCTCCCCAAAAGCCTTGGAAAAAGTGCTTCGCTCCGGCAAAAAAATCAGGCTCTATCAAGGTTTTGATCCATCTGTACCTAATTTACATTTAGGTCACACTGTCGGTTTGCTTAAACTTAAGCAATTTCAAGATTTAGGCCATGAGGTAATTTTTTTAATCGGTGATTTCACCGGTATGATTGGCGATCCCACAGGCAAGCTCTCAACCAGAAAGCAGCTTACTAAAAAACAAGTTCAAAAAAATTTTCAAAATTGGCGAAAACAAGCTGGAACAATTATTGATTTTGGTGGCCAAAATCCGGCAAAAGTTCTTTATAACAGTCAATGGCTTTCTAAGCTCACTTTTGAAGATTTGCTCAAACTTTGCCATCACATCACTTACCAGCAATTGATCAAAAGGGAGATGTTCCGAAAAAGATTAAAAAAAGACAAGGATATTTTTCTTCATGAATTTCTCTATCCAGTCATGCAGGGGTATGACTCTGTTTATATGGATGTTGATTTAGAAATTGGCGGCTCTGACCAGATGTTTAATATGTTAGTTGGCCGTGACTTGATGAAAAAAATCAAAAATAAAGAAAAGTTTGTTTTGACAACAAAATTATTAGTTGATAAACAAGGCAATAAAGTTGGCAAAACTACCGGTAATGCACTTTTTCTCAACGCTTCAACAAAAGATATGTTTGGCGGCGTGATGTCTTTTCCCGACGAAGTCACACTTTTATCATTTGAATTATTAACTGATTTACCGCTTTCATCAATTGAAGTACTAGCTCAAGCGTTTAAAAAAGAACCCATGGTAGTGAAAAAACGGCTGGCCTTTGAAATCAGCAAAATCCATCATGGACAAAGAGCGGCACAAAAAGCCCAAGAAGAATTCGAAAGGATATTCCAAAAAAAAATGTTACCAACGGCAATTCGATCTAAAAAAATGCTTCGCGGAAATTACTCACTTGCAAGCCTTGTTTTTTATTCTGGGTCAACAAGCAGTAAATCTCAAGCAAAAAGGCTTATCAAAGAGGGAGGGGCAAAAATTAACGGAAAAACTATCCGTGATCCTCAGTTTAAAATCCAAATCCAAACTGACAAAAAAATATTATTAAAAATAGGAAAATTAAAATATTTAAAAATTGAGGGAGTAAAAGGCTAAATGAAGCTTAGCAAAAACCAACGAAAAATTTGGACTGTTTTGGTCATTGTGGCCGGATTAGCCTTGGTGTTGACTTCGCTTCTGCCCGCGCTGACGGCGATTTTCGGCCGATGACCCTGGGCACACCCATCAGCCGTCTCTTCATGGTCGGCCCCGCTTATACCAACAAGCTGGGCAGGTTGAATATTAACACCGTCGGCGATTTACTTTATCATTTTCCCTTTCGCTATCTTGACTACTCGCTGGTTTCTCCTCTTGGCCAAGTCCAAGCGGGCGAAACGGTTTCGGTCAAAGGCCAGGTGCTTTCTTTTACCAACCAATACACGCGCCGCCGCCAAACGATTCAAAAAGCGGTCATCAGCGACGGCACCGGCCAACTGCAAGCCACTTGGTTTAACCAGCCTTTTTTAAAAACCGCCATCAAAACAGGGCAGTCAATTTTTTTGGCCGGTAAGGTAGAATTTTTTGGCTCTCAAAAAATTATGACCAATCCTGATCATGAGCTGGTTGACCAGTTTAAACCAGCCATTCACACTGGTCGGCTTGTACCCATTTATCACGAAACTACCGGCGTCAGCAGCAAATGGCTGCGATCAAGGATAGCCGTGCTGTTACGCAACCAAAACTTGCTAGTCGAAGAGTTTTTGCCCTCAATTTTAATAGAAAAAAACAGCTTAGCTGAATTAAGAGAATCAATAGAACAAATTCATTTACCAAATTCGTTGCCAAAACTTACCCAGGCCAAGCAGCGATTGGCTTTTGACGAAATGTTTTTGCTCCAGCTGGCGGCGCTCTCTCGCCAAAAAGCCTGGCAGCAAAAAAAATTGGTTTGCCATTTTCAAGTCGACGCCCAAAAATTGGCCCAGTTTATTAAAAGTTTGCCTTTTCCGCTCACCGCCGCGCAAACCCGTGCCATCGGCGAGATCATGACTGACTTGCAAAAGGATCAGCCCATGAATCGGTTGCTAGAAGGCGACGTGGGCAGCGGCAAAACGGTGGTCGCAGCGGCGGCCATTTTTATCGCTTCTCTAAACAAAGTTCAGGCCGCCCTGATGGTCCCCACCGAAGTCCTGGCCAACCAACACTTTTTGACCCTCAACCAACTGTTAACTCCTTTGGGCATCAAAATCAAACTCCTCACCGGCAGTACTCACCAGAAACAGGTTGATGATTTTGATTTTTTGATCGGGACCCACGCTCTAATTCATCAACGCGCTGTTTTCAAAAAGCTCGGTTTGGCCATCGTGGACGAACAGCATCGTTTTGGTGTCGGTCAACGCGCCCAACTAATCAATCAAAACCGCCAAGCGCCGCACTTGCTCACCATGACGGCCACCCCCATCCCCAGAACCATTGCCCTCACTGTCCATGGCGACTTGGACTTATCGGTTTTGGACGAGATGCCCCCGGGCCGGCAAAAAATCAAAACTTGGCTGGTACCCGCTGCCAAACGCCGCGCGGCCTACGCGTGGATCCGCCAAGAGATTCAAACCCACCGCAGCCAGGCCTTTATTGTCTGCCCCTTTATTGAAGAGTCCACCCACGAAAGCCTCCAAAGTGTCCGCGCCGCCAAAAACGAGTTTACCAGACTGCAAACCAAAATTTTTCCTCAACTGAAGCTCGGCTTGCTGCACGGCCGACTGAAGTCCACCGAAAAAGTCGCCGTTTTAAAACAGTTTCAACAACAAAAAATCGCTATTTTGGTAGCCACGCCGGTGGTCGAAGTGGGCTTGGATATTCCCAATGCCACCATCATGATGGTGGAAGGCGCCCAACGTTTTGGCCTGGCGCAATTACACCAGCTGCGCGGTCGGGTGGGCCGGGGTGAAAAGCAGGCTTACTGTCTGCTTTTTGGCGAAAACCTGGGCCATCAGGGCCGCCAAAGACTTCAAGCTCTCCAGCAGGCCCATACCGGTATGGAGTTGGCAGAAATTGATTTGCAGATGCGCGGGCCCGGCCAGGTTTATGGCACTAGTCAGCATGGTTTTTTTGCTCTCCAATTGGCGTCTTTTACTGATCATCGGCTGATTAAACAGACTCGCCAAGCGGCGGCCTTGGTCATGCCGTCGTTGTCGCGCTACCCACGCTTGCAAGCCAAGCTGAAAGAGTATAAAATTAATCAAGTAGAACCTAATTAATATGGCTGCTTTACCGAAAAGAAAAATCTCGACGCGCCGGCAAGGGAAACGCCGCGCGGCCAACAAATTAGCCAAGCCCACTTTGGGACCTTGCCCTCGTTGTCAGCAGCTTAAACCACCGCATCAAGTCTGCCCAAATTGCGATGAAAACCGCTAAAGATCCGCGTCATCAGCGCCGCGAAAAAGCCATTCGCAGTCTTTTCAAATGGTCTTTCCAAAATCAGCAAGCGATCAGTAACCAGCTGGCCCAAGCCGTTATCAAAAAAATTAAACAAATTGACAAGGTGATCAGCCAGGCTGCGCCGGAATGGCCCATTGAGCAAATTAACAAAATTGACTTGGCCATTTTGCGGCTGGCGATTTACGAGCTGACCATTAAACAGCAGGAACCCCCCAAAGTCATCATTGACGAAGCGGTCGAGCTGGCCAAAGCCTACGGCAGCGAAAAAAGCTCCGCTTTTGCCAACGGCGTTTTGGGAACGGTTTACAAAAATAGCCTTCATGAACATCAAAAATCTGGTTAAATTTAACAATCAGGCGCTGTTCGAACAGGCCCTGACCCACCGCTCCTTTTTAAACGAAGCGGGGGACAAGACTGTGCGGTCCAACGAGCGACTGGAATTTTTGGGTGACGCCATTTTGGATTTCAGTGTGTCTGCCTGGCTTTACCAAAAATTCCCTGATTATCCGGAGGGCACGCTGACCAATCTCCGTTCCAACTTGGTCAACACCCTCTCCCTGGCCAAACTGGCCGGATATCTTCAGATCGGCGAATTGATTCAGATGAGTCGAGGCGAAAAAGAATCAGGCGGCCAGCAAAACCCCTCGCTGCTAGCCAACACCATGGAAGCGATTATTGGGGCAATTTTCCTGGACCAAGGTTTAATCCCAACCGAAGCCTTTATCAAAAAACAATTGCAAGCTTCTCTGAAAGAAATTTTGGCCAGAGGGGAATTTAAAGACTACAAAAGCTTGCTGCAAGAAAAAGTTCAGTCGCAAACCGGCCAGCCACCGGTGTATGAGGTGCTTCACGAGCAAGGTCCTGATCATGCCAAAACTTTTATGATGGCGGTCTTGCGCCAAGGCAAGCGGCTGGCCACTGCTTCCGGCAAAAGCAAACAACGGGCCGAGCAAGAGGCCGCCAGATTGGCGCTTGAAAAATTAGCCTCAAGAAAGTAAAATAAGAGTCTATGGTCAAAATTCGTCTCATCAGAATGGGCACCAAACACAAGCCATTTTTTCGGATTGCGGTCGCTCATGAGCAAACCAAAAGGAATGGCCCGGCCATTGAAGTCATCGGTTTTTATAATCCCCAAACCAAGCCGGCGACCTTAAAGCTTGATCGCGCCAAGCTCAAACAATGGCTAGAGAAGGGCGCCCAGCCCACCGCTTCTTTGCGTGGCTTACTCAATGAAAAAATTGCTTCAGTTCTTAGTTGAATCAATTGTCACTCATCCTGAAAAAGTCAGCGTGAGTGAGCAAAGCCAGCCGGGTCTGGTAATTTTGACGGTCAAGGCCGATCCTGAAGATCTCAAACTAATCATCGGCAAAGGCGGCCGCACCATCAAGGCCTTGCGCGAGCTAACGAGACTGAAGGCCATCGCCGCCAAAAAGCGCGTCGAAATTGAAGTTCAAGAAGTTTAAAGGTTAAATAAATCCTCTTTGCCCACCGGCATTGAGGGCATAACGGCCTCTCCCAGTGTTGGTTTAAAACTCACTAGTTCTTGATAAGCATCCTCTTCTTCCTGGCCAATAATTGCTAAGGGCTGGTCTGTCACCGCCATGGTTGGCGGCAACCCCATTACAAAAGTTTCTAAACCCAAACTCAATTGAAAAACCCCCTCTGAAGCTTGCCCAAAAGCCACATCGGTTAATTTCATCAGCGGTAAAACCGCTTCCAAACGCGCCAAGAAATCAACCAGTAATTCCAAAGCGCCCTCTGCGTTAAGATCAAATTCTAAAACCGTCAAGTTACTTTTTCCTTCGGCTTGGGAGGGTTTAGCTGAAGCGGAAGCCAGCTCTCCCGGGTCGACATTCAATTCGCCCAAGACAACCCCGGTTTCTTCGGCCACGGCCTTGACTGTCCTGATCAGCCAGGGGACCTCTTTTTCGACCGGCAGAGCTTTCAGAGCCAGCTGGGTTTTGGTGTTCAGCGTCTGTGGGTCAAGCCCTTGGAGGGCAGCCACTTTTTGCGTCAAGCGTGCTAACGCTTGCTTTTTTTGGCTAAGTTCGCTGCCGGATGCCAAAATCAGCGCCACTTTGGGCTTCAAAAAAGCGCTGGCCGTCGCCACAATCAACAGCCCGACCAGCAAGGGGGCTAAGTAAACCTGATATTTTTGCAAACTACTCTTGGTCTTCATTGACACTCATGCTCAAACTAATTTTATAACTGCCGTCGGCTTCCCGGTTAAAAGCGGTCAGGATGATCTCGCCAAAATATTTGCCCGCTTGCGACGACTTTTTTAACCTGTTCAAAAAGTCGTCGGCCACCAGGGAGTTAGTCGCTTCCGCCTCTAAATTAACCTCCCCTCCTGAGGAATAATGATAACTGTTAATCGCCAAGCCTTCCGGAGAAATTTCGTTTAAAAATAAAGTAGTTTGCCGGTAGTCCGGGGTTTTGGGAGCAAGAATTTCGGCCACGGCCGTCAGCCTTTGCTGGAGCAAAATCTGCAACGCTTCTGTTTTTTCAAATTCGGCAACCTTGGCTTTTTGGGCCGTAATGTTGCGGTCAACTGCTTGGGCGGCTTGACCAAGATAAATTGAGTAGACAAAAATCGCTCCGGCCGCCAGGCAATAAACGGCTAGCCCCACTAAGCTCAAATTACGCCAGGTTTTTTTTTGCCTGGACTGTTGCCGGGTTTCCTGACGACTGGCTCTAAGAAAATCTATCTGGTCGCCAGCCATCTCACTCAATCTCCCTCAACGCCAAACCCACCGCGACGGCAAAAATAAAGGCGCTTTGCGCGGGAATCCTGGTCTCTAAATCACCCTTGATCACCCGACCAAAAGGATCACCCACCTGAATTTCCAAATTAAGTTTTTTGGCCAGTAAGGAAGCAATTGCCGGCAAACCGGCGGTGCCGCCCGTCAGCACCACTCGCCTGATATTTTGGCCACCTTGAGATTGATAAAACTGAATGGTTTTTTCCATTTCTTGGGCAATCTTGGCCAAAATTGGGTCCAACACTTGGGCCAGCTTGCCTTCCAACTTTTCCGGATCGGCCCCATAAGCTTTTTTATAAGCCTCGGCCTGGGTGGCATCCAAACCAAGCTGGGTTTCCATCATTCTGGTCAGCGTTTCTCCGGCCGTCCCAATTGAATTGACAAAAGATACCAGGCCGTTTTCGACCACCGCCAAGTCACTGGCGCGGGCGCCCAAATCCACCATCATCACCGGTTCGGACTCCGGGGGAATCAAACTACGGGCCATGGAAATAATCTCGGTTTCCAAGCTAACCGGCGTCAGACCGGCCATCTTCAAAACATTAATAATTTTTTCAATCAGCCGGTTGGAGGCCGCTACCAGCAAGACTTTATTTTTTTCTTTTTTGCCTTCTTTGGCCTGCCCGATCATTTGGTGGGCGAGCGTGACTTCGGTCAGGGGAATGGGAATAAACTGCTCCGCCTCCCAATTTAGGGCGGACTGCAATTCCTCCTCGGAAAGGCGGGGAATCGTGACCGTCCGGGTAAACACCTGGTCTTGCGGCAGGGCGGTCGCCACGTTTTTGGTCTTGATCTTGGCTTCTTGGCGAATCTTTTTGATGACCTCCGCCAGCGCCGTCAGGTCACTTTCTGCTTCTGACAGCAGCCCTTTGCCCGTTGACGGGCCGGAACCAAAAGCGACCAAATGATAACGATCACCCTTTTTTTCCAGCTGGGCCAACTTAATCGAGTGCGTACCAATATCCAGACCAAAAAAATCCATAGGCAGTTTTCCTTTTTTACTTTACCAAATTGCCGTGAGAAAATAAAGCGTAGTCAAAAATTCCCGGTGGTGATTTGTAAAACTGGCATTGCCGCACCTTCCGGCTCACCCCGTTCGCCGTCGTTGCCTGGGATTCATAACAGACCCCCTGAGGAGGAAAGAAAGCGTCGGACAACAATGAACCATTATTAAGCTTAGAAAAAACCGCCATTGGCTGCGCACTGCTGTTATACAACAACTTTAGCCTCAATACAAAAGGGACAGAACCGTTAATTGCGTTAGTAAAAAGACTGGGAGAACTAAGCTTTTGGCCATTAGACGGGCTGTCAAAAGAAGCGTAGCTCATACCCAATGATTTACAATATGAATTGGTAGTCGCTGATTCAAACTTGTTTAAAAGAGCACGACTGGAGTCGGGATCAAAAACTTGACGAGTAGAACGGAAAACCCCTCCCGAATCTCTGTAGATTAAAATTGCTTCCAGGGCGGGGATATCTGTTGACGAATTACCCCAACAAAAATTAACTCTGTCGCCAATCTTAAAATAACCAGAAGTATTTAAACTGCCATCAGCGTTATGTTCCACTAGCCAAAGAGTAGCGGTTTCGCCAGCTGCAAAAGTGCCTCCGCCAAAAACAAAAGTGTCACTGCCCCCTTGAGTTACCGCGTTAACGTTATAGCTAATCCCGTCCGCTGATCCCGACACCCCTCCTTCCGCCAGTAGGGCTTGCTCGATGCCCAGCTCGGCGATTGAAAAAGCCCGGGCCGCTTCTTCCTCTTGCTCGGAAATCTTAATATCACTGGTCGACCGAGAGATGACCGACAAACCCATAGTCAAACCCACCGCCATAATCAGCAGAATAATAATCAGCGCCTGGCCAGATTGTTTGTTCCGCATTCTCTTTAATTAAACTCAAAAACGGTCACTAAGTCAATCAATGTTGCGCATTACCACCGTCGTGTGGAAACTGGCCGCCGCTTTTTCCTCCGGCCGGTTGGTCGTTCCTGCTTGTTCCAAAGTAAAATTAATTTCTACCTGATCCGGCTCACCATCGGCGCCAGAGGTGCAGGCAAAGCTGCCCGCTGTCAGCCACACCTGGGTGCCTGTCAGGCGAGCGTCGGCTCCGGATAACGTACTGCTTTCGGAAGCAACGTAATGATTCGTGGTGTCCAAAATAAATTTAGTCCACCGCTTCTCCGGCGGCGCCATCGGATCAGGGTTATCAATCTCCACCGTTGACACGGTGCATTCTTTCAATGACCGGGCGTTGCGGATCATCCGCTGCATGATGTTGAGAGCGTAATCGCCATTTTGTTTAACCAAGGCCAGCTTATCGGCCTTGGTCGAACCCTTTAACACGGAAAAAAACATCCGGTTGCCCGCCACCACCAACACGACCAGCAAGGCCACAACAATCATCATTTCCACCAACGTAAAACCTTTTCTTTTCATCGCCAATTCGTCAGCTCCGTTTGTAATTGAGATTGGTGACTCCGGCCC
>PFEM01000007.1:265-16245 GCA_002793635.1 Candidatus Shapirobacteria bacterium CG10_big_fil_rev_8_21_14_0_10_48_15 | reverse complement strand
ATGCTTCCGGCAAAACCAACCTTTTGGAGGCGATTCGTTTTTTGGCCATCGGCCAGTCGTTGCGCGCCGGGGTAGAGGTCGAGATGATCCACTATGGTCAGGAGATTGCCAGAATCATCGGCCTGGCCAAGGATCAGGAAGAGGAAAAGCTGGAGGTAGTGATTACCGGCGGGGCGGTGGCCGGCGAAGCGGCGATCAAAAAGCGTTTTTTGGTCAGCGGTGTGGCCCGGCGCAAATTAGACTTTGTCGGCCATTTGCGGGTAGTTTATTTTGGGCCCGAGGATCTGAAAATTATTTTTGACAGCCCGTTGGGGAGGCGGAGTTTTCTGGACGCGATTTTAGAGGCGACTGACCACGAGTATCGCCGGGCCAACCTTTCCTACCAAAAGGGCTTACGGCAGCGCAACAAACTGTTGGAGCAGATTCGCGATGAAGGCCGGCCACGATCGGTGCTGTTTTTTTGGGATAAGCTGCTGATCGAAAACGGGGCGTTGATCAACCGGAAACGGGCAGAGTTGATCGAGTATATTAATCAGCGGCCCTTGCGTCTGGGCGAAGTGACGCTGGAATATGATGAGAGCTTAGTTACCCTGCAAAGGTTGGCCCAATATGCCGATGCCGAAGTGGCGGCCGGCATGACGCTGGTCGGGCCCCAACGTGATGATTTTCAGGTCCAGCAAGGGGAGCGCAATTTGCACACTTATGGTTCACGGGGGGAGCAGCGGATGGCCGTCGTGGCCCTCAAGTTAGCGGAGTTGGACTTTGTCACCGCAAAAACCAGCAGCCGGCCGGTGCTCTTACTGGATGATATTTTTTCCGAGCTGGATCGTGAACACCGTCAGGAACTTTTAAAACACGTTGGCCAGCAGCAAACGATCATCACCACCACGGATATTCATTTGCTGGAAAAAGAATATAGGAAAAAAGTAGAGATGATCGTGCTAAAATAAAGTTATGCAAGAATTTGATTCCAAGACATTAAAAAACCTTTTTAAGCCAGGGGCCGCGTCAACGAAGGAAGATAATGGTTGTGTGATGATTGTCGGGGGGTCGAATCTGTTTCACGGTGCGCCGCTGCTGGCTCTAAAAACGGCTTCGCGGGTGGTGGATATGGTCTTTTTTGCTTCGCCGGAGCCTTCAGTGGGCCAAGCAGCCGCCGAAATCAAAAGCCAATTGAGCGCTTTTATTTGGATTCCCTGGGAACAAAAAGAAGAATATCTGAATAAATCAGATGCCGTCCTGGTTGGCCCGGGCTTGAAGCGCTATCACAGTGATAGAAATCGCCTTTGTCGTGACCAGCGGGTTTGCGACCGGACCGGCGAAATGACTAAAAAGCTGACTCACCAATTGCTGGCTGATTTTGCTGGCAAGCAGTGGGTGATTGATGCCGGTAGCCTGCAGGTGATGGAGGCTGATGAAATTCCCCTGGGGGCCATCGTCACGCCCAATAAAAAAGAGTTTCAAATGTTGTTTGGTTGCCCGCCAACGCCAGCCAATGCCGCCAAAATGGCGCAAAAATATCGTTGCGTGGTGGTTTTAAAAGACGTGGTGATGACGGTTTGCTCGCCTGATCAGGGTGTTTTAGTGGGAGGTGGTAATGCCGGTTTGACCAAAGGCGGCACCGGCGATGTTCTGGCCGGTTTAGCGGTGGCTCTGGCGGCCAAAAATGAGCCCTTCTTAGCCGCCTGTGCCGCGGCTTGGGCGGTCAAAAAAGCCGCCGAGCAGTTGCATCGCCAGGCCGGCTTCGCCTACAACGCCGACGACCTGGCGGCCAAAGTGCCGGCAGTGCTGGGGAAGTATTTCCGATAGACAAAAAAAGTAAACTGCTATGAAGATAAAATTTTCTGAGGTTATTTGGCTAATTAGTCTTGAAAGCTAGTTGGCACGGGGCCTTTTGCTTTTATATTTTGATCCACTGACGACGCTTCTTTCTTTAATACTCACTTTTATTCACCTCCTTTTTCCAATTTTTCTTTGAGTGCTGAAAGCTGGAGGGTGACCAGGACGGCGAGGGCGGTAACGACCAGAGCGTAAACCAGTAGGGAAATGATGCCGGAGCCGACGCTGATTTTGCTGCGGACGTAATCATTGATTACCGTTTTGATCAGCTCGTTCCAGGCCAAGGCGGCCACCAGGCCGAAGCCGGAGGTGGTGAGCTTGAGCATTTGCTCCACAATCTCTTTTTGGTATTTTTTAGCCCGCTGGCGAGTCTTTTTAAAGAGTTCCATCTTGAAAATAAATGCAATACATGCGATATTGACTAATAACCGATAACAAGTTGTAAGTTATCAGCCAAAAGTTATAAGTTGTCAGCTAGTATGTACCAACCGAAGTTTACCATTAGCAACGATATTTTGGCAAACATTGGCTTGATTGAGGCGGCGCGGGAAGTGGTCAAAAACGCGCCCTTAATCCCGGTTTACGAAACCAGATTCGTCAAAGACGCGCTGGTGCGGACGGTGCACCACGGCACCCACCTGGAAGGCAACGATTTATCTTTGGCGGAAGCCAAAAAAATTATCGAGGGCGAAAACATTTTGGCCGGCAAGCGGGATGTTCAGGAAGTGATCAACTATCGGAATGTCTTGAAATACATTGATAGCTTGGAGCGGGAGATTAAAGATGGCTTGCAATACAACCAAACTTTGCTGAAAAAAATCAACCAGCTGGTGTGTGACCGGATCGTCCCGGAGGGGCAAGTTGGTTTTTACCGCCAGGGTCAAGTCGTTTTAAAGGATGAAAATACAGATGAAGTGGTTTTTCGGCCGCCGACGGCGGTAGAAGTCCCTTACTTAGTGGAAGATTATTTTGATTGGCTTAATTCCCATGAGGCCAAAAAACTGCATCCGGTGCTGCGGGCGGGGATCAGTCACTATTATATAGTGGCCGTGCACCCCTTTGCGGAGGGCAACGGCCGGACCGCCCGGGCGTTTGCAACTTTGGTGTTGTTTACCGAAAATTATGATATCAAAAAGTTTTTTTCGCTGGAGGAATATTTTGACAAAGACGCGGCCCGCTACTACGCCGCTTTAACCCGGGCTGACCAGCAAAACATCAACTTGGCTTACCGCGACTTGACTTTTTGGTTGGAGTATTTCAGTCAAGCGATGGCCGTGGAACTGACGCGGATCAAAGAGCAGATCAAGCGGCTTTCCCTGGATGTCAAAATTAAAAGCCGGGTAGGCTTGCAAATTCCTCTCAACGAGCGCCAAATCAAACTGGTGGAGTATTTGGAAGAAAACGGTTCGATCAGCACGGCTGAAGGCAGAAAAATTGCTGCCGAGTATTCGGACGATACCCTGGTGCGTGATTTTAACTACTTTGTCGGCAAGGGGCTGGTGCGCAAAAAAGGCCGGACCAAAGCGGCCCGCTACGTTTTGAAACAATGAAATTTAAACGGTTGGCAGATTATTTAGCCAAGTTGGAACAGACCAACTCCCGTTTGGCGATCACCGAAATTTTGGCGGCTCTTTTTGATCAGGCTGACGGCCAGGAAGTGGCCCAAATTTGCTATCTTTCTCAAGGTCGCTTGGGCCCGCGGTTTGCCAATACGGAATTTAATCTGGCGGAGAAGTTGATGGTGCGCGTGTTGGCTAAGGCTTATGGCCAGGAAGAAAAAGAAATCCGCAAAGCCTATCAGCAAAAAGGCGATTTAGGTGATCTGGTCCAGCTTTATGATCAGCAAGAGAAAAGCAAGCCCCTGTCAGTGTCTCAAGTCTACCAACAGTTGGAGATCATTGCCCAAGAAGGCGGCGGGGGTTCGGTGGAGCGTAAAATCAATCAGCTGGCGAGTCTCTTGAGCGGCTTGGAGAGCCAAAGCGCCAAATTTGTGGTCCGCATCACCCTGGGTAAATTAAGATTGGGGTTTTCCGACTTGACGATTTTGGACGCCCTTTCTTGGCTGGTAGCGGGTAACAAAAGTAAGCGAGAAGTCGTTGAGGAGGCTTACAATATCCGGGCCGATGCCGGTTATATTGCCCAGGTGGTCAAAGAAAAAGGGCTGCAGGGACTGGAGAAGCTAACCGTTAGTTTGGGCGTGCCGGTCATGCCGGCGCTGTGCCAGCGGCTGGGGACGACCGAGGAAATCATTACCAAGATGGCCCCTCGGCAGGCCTTCGCCCCGAGCTCAGGCCGGGGGGTCCAGGAAGAAGCCATGGTGGCGGTGGAGCCCAAATACGACGGGACCCGTCTGCAAATTCATTTTGGTCCGCAGCAAACGGTGATTTTTACCCGTAATTTGGAAAACGTGGCCGCGATGTTCCCGGACTTAGTGGCGGCTTTGGGTAAGGAGTTAAAAGCTAAATCAGTCATTTTGGATGGTGAAGCCATCGGCTATGATCCTCAAACCAGCCGCTTTTTGCCGTTTCAGGAAACGATCAAACGCAAGCGCAAATATGAGGTGGGCGCCACCAGCAAGGAGATTCCTCTCAAGTATTTTTGCTTTGATATTTTGTTTTACAACGGCCAAAGTTGGCTCAAAAAGCCGTTTCGCCAACGCCGCCGGCTTTTGGAGCAAGTTTTGCCCAAGAGCAACCAAACCATCATGCTGTCTCCGCAGATAGTCACCGCTGATCCGGAGCGGCTGCGGTGCTATCATGATGAGCAAATTGCCAAAGGGCTAGAGGGGGTCGTGATCAAAAAATGGTCAGCCCCTTATGAGCCCGGCCGGCGCGGCTTTACCTGGGTGAAATTGAAATCAGAAAAAGGCAAGAAGGGGGCCGGGTTGACGGACACGCTGGATTGCGTCGTGATGGGTTATTACCACGGCCGTGGCAAGCGAGCGGCCTTTGGCATCGGCGCCTTTTTGGTGGGGGCGCGCCATGGCCAGGAATTTTTGACAGTTAGCAAAATCGGTACCGGCTTGACTGACAACCAGTGGCGGGAGATGAAACGGAGATGCCGAGGAACAGAGTTAATCAAGATGCCTAGAAATTATCAAGTAGATAAGAACTTGTTTCCCGATGTTTGGTGCGAGCCAAAAATTGTGGTGGAGATCGAAGCGGATAATATTACCCGATCGCCGATTCACACGGCCCAATATGCCTTGCGTTTTCCCCGGCTGATTCGCTTTCGCGACGATAAAGACGCCTTCCAAGCTACCAGCCTGGCAGAATTAAAAAAGCTTTATGAATTGCAGAAATGAAAACCGGCTTAACCTCTCCAGAGGTGCGGCGGCGGTTAGCCAAGTTTGGCCCCAACCAACTGGCCGAAAAAAAGACCACGGCTTGGCCTAAAATCCTTTTGTCTCAACTGAAATCGCCTCTCATTTATATCCTGTTGATTGCTGGCCTGACCACGATTTTTTTGGGCGATTATACCGACGCCATCGTTATTTTGGCGGCGGTATTGCTCAATACCGGCTTGGGTTTTTACCAAGAACAAAAGGCCCAAAAAGCGCTGGAAGCGCTGCGCCAGTTGTTGGCTTCAAAAGCCAAAGTGGTGCGTGATGGCCAGCAGAAAGAAATTGATACTCGGGAAATTGTGCCGGGAGATTTGGTCATTTTGACGATCGGGGCACGGGTACCGGCCGATGGGGTTTTGATCGAAGCCAAAGATTTTTCGCTTAATGAGGCGATTTTGACCGGAGAGAGTTTGCCGGTGGAGAAGAAGGCGGCCGAGTTGACTGAGTTAACCGAGAGGCAAAGGGTTTTTATGGGCACCATCGTGGTGACCGGGATTGCCAAGATGGTGGTGGCTCAAACAGGGATGGCCACGCAAATGGGTCAGATTGGGAAACGGGTGGGTGAGGTCGAAGAGGGAAAAACGCCTTTACAAATGCAGTTGGGCAAGCTGGCTAAAATTTTGGCGCTTGTGGTGGCGGTATTTACAGTCCTGATTTTTGCTACCGGGGCGCTTTTGGGCTATGAACCTTTGGAAATGTTTACCACGAGTGTGGCGGTGGCCGTGGCGGCGATTCCCGAGGGGCTGGTGGTGACCCTGACGGTGATTTTGGCTTTGGGAATGCAACGGATTTTGAAGCGCAAGGCCATTGTGCGTAAGCTTTTGGCCGCCGAGACGCTGGGTTCGGTGAGCGTCATTTGTGCGGATAAAACCGGCACTTTGACCGAGGGCAAGCTGCAGGTGGTGCAGGCAGAGAGTCTGGATGAGGCGCTGTTGGTAAAAGCAGCGGTACTTTGCAATGACCGGCGCGATCCGTTGGAAACAGCGATGATGGAGTGGAGCGAAAAGAAATTAGGCAAAGAAGCCATTAAGAAATTAAGGGAACGATGCGAACGCTTGGATGAAAAACCATTTTCGCCCGAGACGAAGTTAATTGCGACGCTTCACCCGGGCTTATTGCTCGTTTCCGGGGCGCCGGAAGTAGTGCTGGCGCGAACCAACCTGAAGCAAAAAGCAGTTTGGCAGAAGAAATTCGAAAATTACGGTCAAAAGAGTTATCGCCTGGTGGGCTTCGCGTATAAAAAAGTTACCAGTGCCAAGCTAAAAGTTTCTAGTTCAGATCTGCAAGCTTTGAATTGGTTAGGCGTGCTGGTTTATGAGGACCCGGTGCGGGAAACAGTCAAAACGGCTTTGGCAGAGTGTCAAAAAGCCGGCATCAAGGTCAAAGTGATTACCGGTGATTATCTGCCCACGGCTTTGGCGGTTTTGGAAAAGCTGGGGCTGAGTGGGGGCGATCACGCCTTAACCGGTGACGAGTTGACCCAATTGACGCCCGCTGCGCTAAGGCAAAAAGTGAGCGAGGTAGTTTTGTTTGCCCGCACCAACCCTGAACAAAAACTAAAAATTGTCCAGGCGCTCAAGGATAACGGCGAGGTGGTAGCAATGACCGGTGATGGGGTCAACGATGCCCCGGCTCTGAAAAGGGCCGATATTGGGATTGTCGTGGGCGAGGCCAGTGACGTGGCCAAGCAAACGGCAGACATGGTGTTGCTGGATTCAAATTTTGCGACGATTGTCCACGCGATCGAAGAAGGCCGGACAATTTTTGAAAATATCAAAAAAGTGATTTTGTATTTACTGTCGGATAGTTTTACGGAAATTATTTTGATTGGTGGGTCACTTTTTTTAAAGCTGCCTTTACCGGTGACGGCGGCCCAAATCCTGTGGGTGAATCTAATTGAAGACACTTTTCCGGGGGTCGCTTTGGCCTTTGAACCGGAGGAAAAAGAAGTCATGATGGAAAAACCCCGCCCCCGGCAAGCGCCGCTTTTAGACAGAGAATTAAAGGTGCTGATTTTTGTGATCGGCTTGCTTTTAAACTTGGCTCTTTTGGGGCTTTTTTACTGGCTAAGCAAAGGCACGTTGCATTTGCACTATATTCAGACAGTCATGTTTGCGGCTTTGGGCATCGACTCAATTTTTATCGCTTTTTCTTGCCGCAGCCTGCGCAAAACAATTTTTCATTACAACCCGTTTGGCAATAAAATGTTGACCGCGGCAGTGCTGGTCGGCCTTTTAATGCTCGTCGGCGCGGTTTATTTGCCGTTTTTGCAAAAGCTACTCAAAACCCACGCTTTGGGAGCAAGTGAGTGGACATTTTTGCTTGCGTTGGGAACTTTGAGTTTACTAGCTGTTGAAGTAACCAAGTGGATTTTTGGTAGAATAAGAAAAGCCACATGATGCTGCCGATTTATTTAGTTTTGATTGTTGTGTTTTCCTTTTTGCTGATTAAAGCTAGTGATATTTTGTTGGTCAACCTCAAATCGGTTTCGGAACGGACGCGCTTGGGCAAATTTGCCATCACCAGCTTTTTTTTGGCTTTAGCTACTAGTTTGCCGGAGCTGTTTGTGGGGGTTGCTTCGGCCTTGTCAGGGAAACCAAGTTTATCTTTGGGAAATATCATTGGTGCCAACGTGGCTAACTTGTCACTGGTGATTGGTGGGGCAGCCCTAGTGGGCGGGTTGGTCAATGTACAAGGCACTTTTTTGCGTCGGGATGTTTTTTACACTTTTTTGGCTGGGGCAGCGCCGATGCTGCTTTTGGTAGACAAAAGTCTTTCCCGGATTGACGGCCTGATTTTGCTGGCGCTGTATGGCTTTTATCAAGTGATGGTTTTTGGTGAAAAAAAGCGTCAGGCAGTTAGTCAGCAGGCGAGTGAACAACTCGGTGAGGAGGATTTTCCTCATCGCCTGTTACGGCAGATGAGTCACCGCGGTACTAAAAAAGAGATCGGCTGGACTTTTTTGAGCGTTGCTTTGCTGCTTTTTGCGGCAGACATGATTGTTCGGTTGGCTTCTAAAATTGCGTTGGCGCTTAATTTGCCCTTGATGATGATTGGCTTGGTGATTGTGGCAATTGGTACCACCCTGCCGGAGTTGGCCTTTTCGCTTAAGGCCGTCAAAGACCATCAGCCGTCAATGGTTTTTGGCAATCTTTTGGGATCAATTGTCACTAACAGCACGCTGATCATTGGCGTGGTGGCGCTGATTGCGCCGGTGCGAATTGAAGCCCTGGCCGAGTATTTGCTGGCGACGCTGGCTTTTGTGATCGCCTTTGGACTGTTTTATTATTTTATCCGCACCAAGCACCAATTGGAGCGTTGGGAAGGTGCTTTTTTACTGGGCTTTTATCTGTCCTTTGTTTTCTCCGAATTTATCCATCCCTGAATCGTGCTTGCTCTGGTCATGGTTGACAAACCCTATAATGTGTGGTATATTATGTCTACATTTTTTCAAATATGAAAGAGTGTAAGCGAAGCGGAGATGGAGAAAGTGAAGAGGAATCTTCACTTTCGACAACTAGAAGAGGCGACGGCCTCTTTTAACAAGCAGGGAGCTGGGGGGTTTAGCAATATCTTATTGCTATCATTGTTCTTTTTTGACCCCCCCAGCTACCCTGCTCTTTTTGTTTAAACGCCGTGTTTACATCCCTGGGGTGTGAGCGGCTCATTCCCCAGGGATGAATTTGCCGAGAAGCGGTGTGGGACTTTATGCTAAAATCAGCCCATGCAGATAGTGGCTGATCTTCATCTTCACAGTCGCTACTCACGTGCGGTTTCCCCTCTCATGACGATTTCCGAAATTGCCCGTTGGGCGCGAAAGAAAGGTCTTGATTTGGTTGCCTCGGGTGATTGGACGCATCCCTTGTGGCTGCGCGAGTTAAAGGCAGGTTTAACGGAAGCGGGCGAGGGGATTTTTACCAGCGGGGATGATTTTCGCGGCCCCAAATTTATTTTGTCCACCGAAATTGCCAGTATTTACTCCCAGGGAGGGAAAACCAGGCGGATTCATAATCTGGTGCTGGCCCCGTCATTCGGCGTGGTGGAAAAAATTAACCTGGCGTTGCGGAAGCGCGGGGCGAACCTGATGGCCGACGGCCGGCCGATCATTGGCCTGTCCGCCCGCGATCTGGCCGAGTTAATTTTTTCCATTGATAAAAATTGTCTGATCATTCCGGCGCATATTTGGACCCCTTGGTACTCCCTTTACGGTTCCAAGTCCGGCTTTGATTCCATCAAGGAGTGCTTTGGGGAATTTAGCGATCATATTTACGGCATTGAGACCGGCTTATCCTCTGATCCGGCGATGAATTGGCGGGTAGCGGAGTTGGATGGCCGGTCAATTTTGAGTTTTTCTGACGCCCATTCCCCGGCCAAACTGGGAAGAGAAATGACAATCTTCAAAATCGATACACCGAGATTAGAATATGCCGATATTAGGAAGGCAATCAGAGAACAGCAAATTAAGCTTACGGTTGAGTTCTATCCGGAGGAGGGGAAATATCATTATACTGGTCATCGGAAATGCGCGGTGGTGCAATCGCCGCTACAGACCAAGAAGCTCGGGACAACCTGTCCAGTTTGTGGCCGGCCGTTGACGGTAGGGGTGATGCACCGTGTTGAACAATTAGCCAACCGGCCTTTTGCCATTAATCGTTCCGGCCGGCCGAATTTTGTTAAATTAGTCCCTTTGGCAGAAATTTTATCAGAAGTTTTAAGTGTTGGTGTTTCCAGCCAAAAAGTTATCAATGAGTACGAAAGATTAATAAAAAGCTTGGGTTCGGAATTGGCAATTTTGCTCCGAATAAAACCAGAATTAATTAGTCGGGTGGGTGGTAAAAAACTGGCCGAAGCGATCAGCAAAGTCAGGCAGGGAAAGATCGTGGTGACGCCGGGATTTGATGGCGTTTTTGGGATCGTCAAAATTTGGCCCGATCAAGGCCAGCCGCCAAGACCTAGCCAGGAAAGCCTTTTTTAAGGGCCTCCTGAATGAGTTTGACGGTGGCTTTAATCATCTTTCTGGCTTCAGAAGTTTCTTTGGTGTTGAAGGTGGCCAGCACGTAATCATCCGCTTCGCCATGGCCGGGATGACCAATTCCCAGGCGAAAGCGGCCAAACTGATCATTGTTTAGTTGCTCTATAATGGACTCCACTCCGCGGTGTCCGGCCGAAGCGCCGCCTTGCCTTATTTTAATTTTTCCCAGGGGCAGATCCAAATCATCATGGACGACCCAAATATCTGCTGCCGGAATGCGGAGATACTGAGAAATTGAGGCCACGGCAAAACCGGAAGCGTTCATAAAAGTTTGCGGTTTGGCCAAAATCGCTTCTGGCAGTTTAGCTATTAAGCTATTAAACTTCTTTTCAAATCGCCAGTTGGTTTTTTGTACCGGCGTCAGCTTGCGTAAAAGGGCATCAACCGTCATGAAGCCTAAATTATGGCGGGTGTGAAGATATTTTTCTTCAGGATTACCCAAGCCCACGACCAGCTTCATTTATTTGATTCTTCCCAGTTGTTTTTCGGCAAAGTTGCCGATAACCGGCAGCTTAAATTTTTCTCCCTGGTAGGCCTTGAAAATCAGCACGAGCCACAAAACAAAACCGACAATCATCACCATGGGTGACAGGGCCCAACCGACGACCGGGACCAAACTAATCAGGGTCAAGAGGCCGAAGGTGATAATCGACTGCATGGCGTGGAAGCGGACAAAAGGGTCTTTTTCCACCAACAGCATGATGATGCCCGTCAGCCAACCAAGGCCATAAGCCAGCGCGGCCGCCGTGTTTTTGGGTAAGCCAGTACCGGGTATTTTTGTTTCCGCCATCAATATCACCTCCCTTCTTTAACACCTTAAGGATAGTGATCGGAGCGGTTGCTTGTCAATAAGCAATCAGGGGTTTGTGATAAACTGGAAATAATGAAACGAAGTCGGCTCCTGCCCTTGTTTTTGACGCAATCGTTTCGATCGGTGGCGGTCACTTTTTTGGGCTTTTTTTCTTCGGTTTATATTTACAAGCAAACCTTGACCCTGACGGCCAGTCAGCCGCGTTCGCTGCTGGCCGTGGCGACTTTTTACCTCCTGCTTTACTTTTTTAAAGATCTGGCGGTTGTTCTGGCCGAGAATTGGGCGCAAAGGGCCGGTCTGAAAAAGCAAGTGACGTTGGGGCACTGGCTGACGGCCTTGACCCTGATTGCTTTTTTGCTTTCGCAGCACAACTTAGCCTTTGTCTGGTGGGCCGGCGCCTTGTGGGGTTTGTCGATCGGCTTTTTTTGGTTTGGCCGGTTTGGCTTGATGCTGAAAATCAGCCAGCGGGGTAAATTTGGCAAGACCTTGGGCTGGGCCGGTATCCTCGAGACGCTTTTGCTGCTGGGCGTACCGTTTTCCGGCGGGCTTTTAATCAGCCGTTTGGGCTACCCGGCGTTATTTTTGACGGCCTTTGGGTTTGTCATTTTCGCTTTGGTGATTTTGCGGTGGGTGCCGGCCCAAAAAACCCATCAAGACGTTCGCCTGGGCGAGATTTTACGGCTTTTTACTAATCGCAAGCGTGTGCTGCTGACTTATTTCAGCAGTGGGGTGCGCGGGACGCTTTATTCAACGGCGTTGATGCTGTATGTTTTTTTGGTCTTGGAAAAAGAATTGGCTTTTGGGGCTTTTTTCTCGCTGGCCTTGCTGGTGGTCGCTTTGACCAATTTTGCCACCGGCAGCTGGGTGGATCGGAAAGGCAAAAAAGGGCTGATTGCTTACGGGGCGGTCATTTCCAGCTTGGTTTGGCTAGGCCGGTTTTTGACCGCCGGTGCCGGCGCCTTGCTGGTGCTGGATGTCATTGACCGGATTAGCGGCGGGATGCTGGGGATCCCGCTGGAAGTGCTGACCTACGAAAAGGCGCTGGACGGTCGTTCGACCGGCCGGGCCCTGCTTTTTCGGGAGATGGCTGTGGGAGCGGGGGAAATTACGGCCTGTTGTTTATTAGTGGCGATTATTCTTTTAGGGTGGCCATTGAAAGTGGCATTTTTGGTTGCCGCCGGGTTTAATTTATTACCATTATTGAGTTTAAGATGGCTCAAATAGATGGTCGAGATTTCCAAAAGATTGGTGAGGTTTTAAAAAAGTTTGATCCCGTCAGAGACAAATATATTTCGCGGGAATTTCAAAGCTATGGCTATTGGCTGGCCGAGGAGTTGGGCGATTTGCGGCACAAGGCATTGTATATTAAATTGGCGAAGCAGGAGCCGCGCGCCCTTTTGGAAAAAGCCAGGACCTTTGTCAAAGACGCGAACAACGTCCGCAATCATGCTAAACTATTTATGTGGAAGTTGGCGGAGCTGAAAAAAAATGTTTAGAGAGGAAATAGGCAAGCGGTTGCTGGTTACGGTAATTTGGTTGACGATGCTGAATTTTTTGCGGCTGGCGGCCGGCCGTTGGGACTGGTATTGGCTGCTTTTTTGGCTGGGCGCCGGCCTGGGGACGTTTTTGATGGATTTGGATGCTTGGTTGGACCGGCTGGTGCTTAACCCCCAAAATGGCATTAGCCAAGAGATCAAAAAACTCGTCCGGGCCAAAAAATACCAGCAAGCCTACAATTGGCTCCTGGATGCTCAGCAACGGCAAATACGGTTGGCTTTTCGCAGCGCCCTTTTTCAGCTGGTTTTGGTCATTTTTTGCTTTTGGGCGCTGACTTCGACCGGCAGCTGGTTGGGGAAAGGCTTAGTGATGGCGCTTTATTTGCAGCTAGGACGTGAAGTGGTTGAATTGCGTTTGCGCAACCAAGATCAATTTTTGCGCCAGCGGCTTTTTAGCATTTTCAAAAAAACCATGCCTGCCAGGGCCGAAACTTTTTGGGTGATTGGCTTCGTTTTGGCCTTCCTGGTGCTGAATTTGTTGCTGATCTAAAGTTGCAATTTGGCGGGGCTTGTTTTTGGTGGCGGAATTGCGGTAGGATGAAGGGGTGGGAAAAAAGCTTTGGGTAACCAAGTATAGCGGGGAAAAGCAGCCTTATGACCAAAAGAAAGTCTTGGGTTCGATTGCGCGGTCAGGGGTGGCCAAAGCCGCGGCGGCCACAATTTTAGGGGTGGTTGAAAACCAGCTTTATGACGGTATTCCGACCAGTGAGATTTATGAAATTGCCGATCGGGAGATTGAAAAATACGGCTTGCCGCCAGAACGGCGGCCTTTTTACCATTTGCGGGAGGCGTTGGCCAAAATGGGACCGTTTGAGTTCGAAGGTTTTGTTGCCCAGGTTTTAAAAAAGCAAGGGTTGGTTTGCCAAAGTGATCTGATCATTCCGGGTTTTTGTGTTAAGCATCAAATAGACGTGGTGGCCCAAGATCAGCAGCGCGGCTGGTATTACGTTGAAATCAAGCATCACCGCAACTTTCACCGCGACACTGATTTGGGGACCACGGCCGAAGTTTGGGCCAGATTCGAAGATCTGAAGCAGGGGTTTAGCCACGGTCGGCACCAATATAATTTTGTTACCGGCTGGCTGGTGACCAACACCAAGTTTTCCGACCACGCCAAGCAGTACGCCAAATGCAAGGGATTGAAGCTGACCGGCTGGCGCTACGCACTGAACGGTCACCAAGACGTTGGTTTGGAACAAATGGTTAAAGGGTTGGAGGGGCTTCTGCGCTAGCCAACTTTGGGGGTGTGGCCTGCCCGCCATTGGCTAACGCCGCAGGCGTTTGCAGGCGGGAGCATTCCCTAGGCCGGCGTTTGAGGGTTGATTAGATAATTTATTGATAGTATATTAGGTAGTTGATTAAAATGTTTGATTTAACGGGCAAAAAAGCGTTGGTTACCGGCGGATCGCGCGGCATCGGTCGGGGGATTGTTTTGGCTTTAGCCAAGCAGGGGGCGGCGGTGGCAGTTAATTATCACTCCCGGGTTGATGAGGCGGCGGCGGTCATGGCCGAAGTCAAGAAATTGGGCCGGCCAGCCCTGGTAGTTCAGGCTGATGTTTCCCAAAAAGATCAGGTCATCAAGATGTTTGACCAGATCAGACAAACATGGGGCCAGCTGGATATTCTGGTTAATAATGCCGGCATTTTAAGCCAGGCGCCCTTTCAGGATCTAACAGAGGAACAATGGGATCAAGTCATGGCCGTTAACCTGAAAGGCCAGTTCCTTTGCAGTCAAGAAGCGGTCAAACTGATGAAGCCGGGATCAAAGATCATTAATCTTGCTTCCATTGCTTCGGGAGGGGTTGGCGTTGGCTTCGGCCTGATTGCCCATTATACGGCTTCCAAGGGCGGGGTGGTCGCCTTGACGGAAAACATGGCGGTTGATTTGGCGGCTAAGGGGATCAATACCAACGCGATTGCTCCCGGGGTGATTGAAAGTGACATGACCAAAGGGATGCTGGCAGATGAACAATATCAAAAAGGGTTGCTGGCGAGAATTCCCAAGGGCAAGGCTGGTAAACCGGAAGACATTGGGGCCGCGGCGGCTTTTTTGGCTTCAGACGAGGCCAGTTATATTACCGGTACGGTGCTGTACGTTGACGGCGGTTGGCTGGCCGGTTAGCGGTGGTATATTAAGTTGTTGATTGGTTGTTGTATTAGATAGTTGATTAGCAATTAATTAACTACAATCAACCATTTAATCAACCATGATTTTAACCGAGCAAAATTTTCAAACCGAGGTATTAAAATCAGACAAGCCGGTGTTGGTCGATTTTTTTGCCGTTTGGTGTGGGCCTTGCCAGCTGCTGGCTCCGATCCTCGATCAGCTGGCCAAAGACTATGAGGGGAAAATCAAAGTAGGTAAGCTGGACGTTGAGCCCAATCAAGCTTTGGCGCAAAAATACGGCGTGCTGGGCGTGCCGACGGTCATTCTCTTCAAAAATGGCCAAGAGGTCAAAAGAATGGTAGGGGTGCAAGATAAAAGTGGTTTGATTGAGGAGCTGGGGCTAGACAGTGTTTGACTTAATTATTGTTGGTAGCGGCCCGGCCGGGCTGACCGCTTCGATCTATGCCAGTCGGTATAAACTCAATAACGTGGTGATCGGTAAGGTTTTGGGTGGGACGATCACTTTGGCGCACAAGATCGAGAATTTTCCCGGCTTTAAAGCCATTGCCGGCTTGGAACTGGCCGAAAAAATGGGGGAGCAGGTGAAGGCATTGGGGGCCGAGATTATTTTGGATGAAGTGACAAAAATTGAGCAGAGGGAGGGTGATTTTAAAGTTTTTGTCCAGTCGGGCAAAAACTTGGTCTCCAAAGCTCTGATCGTGGCGACAGGCACGGAACGCCGCAAACTGGGAGTCCCGGGTGAGCAGGAATACTTGGGTCGGGGCGTTTCTTACTGCACGACATGCGACGCGCCCTTTTTTCGGGGCAAAACGGTCGCGTTGATTGGGGGAAGTAACGCGGCGGTCAGCGGCGCCATTCATGCGGCTGGTTTTGCCGCCAAAGTCTACATTATTTACCGTCGGGAGCAGCTGCGCGCCGAACCAATCTGGGTAGAGGAGGCCCTGAAAAATCCCCAAATCGAGGTGATCTACAACACCAACGTCACGGAGGTCTTAGGCGATCAAGCCAAGGTAACAGGAGTTAAGCTGGATAAGCCTTATCATGGCAAAGACACTCTGGCGCTGGACGGGGTGTTTGTCGAGATCGGCGGGGTGCCCTTAAGCAGCCTTTTGCAAAAAATGGGCGTCAAAGTCACCGCCGCTGGCCATATTGATGTTGACAAGCAGATGCGGACCAATCTTGAAGGCTTGTTTGTGGCCGGTGATTTTACTGATGAAAGCGTGGTCCTGCAGCAAGGGATTCTGGCTTGCGCCCAGGGAGCCGTCGCCGCT
>PFEM01000007.1:0-211 GCA_002793635.1 Candidatus Shapirobacteria bacterium CG10_big_fil_rev_8_21_14_0_10_48_15 | reverse complement strand
GTTTTAAAAGAATTTTTTGAGTCCCCTTGTTCTGCAAAAGCTCCCCAAATTCTATTTGACACTCGCCAGTGAATCTCCTATATTGGTAGTAATGAAAAAGCCTCTGCTGGTTACCAGCAGCTTCATCCTCGCCGCCTTTGGCTTTTGGCAGGCAGGCCAGGCCATCCTGGCCGAACAAGCCGCTTCTTCCCCGGAATCAGGGGTTGATTCT
>PFEM01000038.1:15787-16417 GCA_002793635.1 Candidatus Shapirobacteria bacterium CG10_big_fil_rev_8_21_14_0_10_48_15 | reverse complement strand
AAAACCTTTTTAAGATATAATTTGTTGCAGCAGAGTTAAGTTTGGGCCGGTGGCGCAACTGGCAGCGCGCCTCAATGGCATTGAGGAGGTTGTGGGTTCGACCCCCATCCGGTCCACCCCGCAAAATCTCGCGGTCGCCGGAGGCGACTTTGCGGGGGGATCGCGGGGAAAGCCTTTTTTTGGGCCGTTAGCTCAGCTGGTAGAGCGCTACACTCGCATTGTAGAGGTCAGCGGTTCGATTCCGCTACGGTCCACCTTTTCCACCTTCTGTGGATATCTGCAAATCTTTGCTGCCCATGATTGCTTAGCAAAAAATTGAGTGACTATAAGATTTAAAAGTCAATTTTTTTACCACAAAAGATAACTTTTGGTTTTCATAGAGAGTTTTCATTGGATTTTTAATTGCAAAGAAGCGATTTTGCTATATTCAAAACGCATCTTAATGTATCAGGCACAAAAATAAACCGAAAGGTGATTGGCTGAGATATTTTGATATAGTTGAGTAATTTTAAAAAATGTAAATCCTATAACTTTTTGCGGTAATTTTGCGGCAGAGCGGCTGACGGTGGAAAACCTGGTAAAGTCACGCTCTTTCACTTTCGCTCCTGGGGGCTTTCATCCCTGGGGAGT
>PFEM01000038.1:0-15716 GCA_002793635.1 Candidatus Shapirobacteria bacterium CG10_big_fil_rev_8_21_14_0_10_48_15 | reverse complement strand
TCATCAGTCGCTAGGTTTTTTTGCTAATGATAATGGTAGTCCAAAATGGGCGGCTGGTCGGGAACAAGTTGGCTTTTTGGTGATTTTTTTTAAAATTTTTTAGTTTTGCTTTTTAAAGCAGTAGCGTTGCCTCTAATATTGCCGTATTTCTCGGTGGTAGAGGAGTTTTGTTTACAACTTTTTGAAAAAGCGTTAAAATAAAATTTATGACCAATTATCATCCCGGCGAGATTGAGTCGAAGTGGCTCAAAAAATGGCGTTTGATTCCCAAAGCAGCCAAAGGGGCCAAAAAATTTTATGCCTTGGTGGAATTCCCTTATCCTTCCGGCTCCGGCTTGCATATGGGCCACGCCTTTACCATGACCATTTTAGATATTTTAGCCCGCAAAAAGCGGCTGGAGGGATTTAACGTGCTTTACCCGATGGGTTGGGATGCTTTTGGTCTGCCGACGGAAAATTACGCCATCAAAACCGGGATTCAGCCAGCCGAAGCCACGGCCCAAAATACCAAGCGTTTCAAAAAGCAAATGCAGCGCTTGGGCTTAGCTTACAACTGGGAACGGGAAGTGAACACTTCTGATCCAGATTATTATAGATGGACACAATGGATTTTTCTCCAGCTTTTTAAGCATGGTTTGGCTTACAAAAAGCAGATGCCGGTAGGTTGGTGCCCCAGTTGCAAGGTGATTTTGGCTAATGAGGAAATCGTGGACGGCCAGTGCGAACGTTGCGGGGCTCAAGCCAAGCGGCGGCTGCAGAGTCAGTGGCTGCTGCGGATTACGGCTTACGCGGACCGTCTGGTTGACGATTTGGATGAGGTGGATTATCCGGACTACGTTAAAGCTTCACAAAAAAACTGGATTGGCAGAACTCAGGGAGTAGTGATAGATTATCCGGTGGTAGGAAAAAGTACGCTGATTTCGTGTTATAGCACCCGGCCGGATACCAATTTTGGCGCCACTTTTGTGGTGATGGCGCCGGAGCATCCCTTGGTGCTGCCATTGACGAGCGAAAAACAACGGGAAGCCGTCAAAAAGTATATCAAAAGGTCACAAAGCAAATCAGAATTGGAGCGGACTGAGCTGGGAAAACAAAAAACCGGGGTGTTTACCGGTAGCTACGCTTTGAACCGGTTGACCGGCAAAAAAATGCCGATTTGGGTGGCCGATTTTGTGGTGGCCACGGCCGGGACGGGGATTGTCGTCGGCGTCCCAGCCCATGATGAACGGGACTGGCAGTTTGCCCAAAAATATGATCTGAAAATCATGCCGGTAGTCAAGCCGCTTGACGGCGAAAAAGAATGGGATTTTGCCAAAGCCCCCTTTACGGATATTGACCACGCCGTGGTGTTTAATTCAGATTTCTTGGATGGCCTGCCGGCGCTGCAGGCTAAGGAAAAGATTATTGATTATCTGGTCGGCAAAGGTTGGGGCCGGCGGGCGACCAATTATCACTTGCGTGACTGGATTTTCTCCCGCCAACACTACTGGGGGGAGCCCATTCCGATGATTTCCTGCAAGAAATGCGGTTGGCAGCCAGTGGACGAAAAAGATTTACCGGTGAAGTTACCCAAGATTAAGAAATACCAACCGACTGATACGGGGGAGTCGCCCTTGGCCAATGTTAAAGACTGGATCAAGACGACTTGCCCTAAATGTGGTGGCCCGGCGCGGCGGGAGACCGACACCATGCCCAACTGGGCCGGCTCTTCCTGGTATTTCCTGCGTTATACCGATCCGCACAATGGTGAAGCGCTGGCCGATCCAGCCAGACTGCGTGATTGGCTGCCGGTGGATCTTTATCTGGGTGGCGCCGAACACACTACTTTGCACCTGCTTTATTCCCGCTTTTGGTACAAGTTTTTAAATGACATTCAGGCTGTTCCCGGTCAAGAACCTTACGCGGCACGGCGCCAGCACGGGGTGATCTTGGGTGAGGACGGCGAAAAAATGAGTAAGTCGCGCGGTAATGTGGTCACCCCAGATGATGTGGTTCAAAAATTTGGGGCCGATACTCTGCGGCTGTATTTGATGTTTATGGGGCCATATGAGCAGACAATGCCTTGGTCCAGTCGGGGGGTCGAAGGTATTTGGCGGTTTTTAAATCGGGTGTGGCGGTTAGTATATAGCGCTGATGAAACCGACCTTGGGTGTGCGGAGCACTCCCTAGGTCGGCGTTTGGATGAGCCGCTCACACTCCGGGGATGCGAGCGACAGCTTGATCGCCTGATGCACCAAACGATCAAAAAGGTATCCGAAGATATCGAAGCGCTCAAACACAACACGGCGATTGCGGCCATCATGGAATATACCAATGGTATGATGGCTCATAAAAAAATACCAGCAAAATATCTGGAAATATTGGTCCTTTTGCTTTCACCATTTGCCCCGTTTATGACGGAAGAATTATGGCATGAGGCGCTTGGCAAAAAGACCAGCATCCATCAGCAAGCTTGGCCAAAATATGATGCAAATCTACTTAAACAAGAGCAAGTGACGATTGTGGTTCAAATCAATGGCAAAGTCAGAGGGCAAATTATTGTCAGGCCCGCCGAAGCGAAGGGTTCCCAGCTTCAAATTGAATCTTTGGCTAAAAAGCAGCCGAATGTCGCGCATCACCTGGCGGGTAAAAAAATTGCTAAAGTCGTCTTTGTCCCCGGCAAATTGATTAACTTTGTGGTTTAATCATGAACCTCGATGAGGTTTTGCAAAAGTATCAGCTGCCTTTGGCGGTAGGTTTGGCGGGAGCGATTTTAGTGGGGGTTGGGGTGTTTTTGATTAAAAGCGGCCAATCTTCGCATGGTGAGGGAGCGGTAGAAATCTTGTCGGTGTCGCCAGAAGTGCAGACGGGATCCATTTTTGTCGATCTTGAAGGCGCGGTGGAAAGCCCGGGTGTTTATGAACTGCCGAGTGGCAGTCGGATCAATGACTTGCTGATTCGTGCCGGCGGTTTGTCCGCCAAGGCGGACCGCGAATGGGTATCAAAGAATCTCAATTTAGCTCAAAAGCTATCAGACGGGGCTAAGCTGTTTATTCCCGAAACCGTCGATGAGGCGGGTGAGGCCCGCCGAAGTCCTGGTGAGGATGGGCGGGAAGGCATTAACATCAACATCGCCTCGGCTGTTCTGTTGGATACTTTGTGGGGCATTGGTGAAAGCCGAGCGGCGGCGATTATCGCTAATCGGCCCTACCAAACGCTCGAGGAGTTGATGACCAAAGCGGGGATTCCCAAGAATGTCTTTGAGAGAATCAAAGAGGAGATTACACTCTATTAAATTTTTAATTTATGATTTCGAATTTTGCTTAAATTTAGATTGGATTAATTTTAAATTAAAACATTAAAAATTTATTTAAAATTCAAAATTGAAAATTTTTATCCAGTGGTTAATGATCTTTATTTGTTTTTGCCTCATTTACATCCTTCGTCTCCACGCCAGCCAGCCTCTAAACATTCCCGATCAGGCGGCAATTAGGCTCACCGGCAGGATTATTCAACAACCCTATCAAAGGGATTCAAAGCAGATCATCAACGTCAATGGCTTTTTGATCAAAGCAGACCGTTTCCCAGCCTATTTTTATGGTCAGAAAGTGGTGGTGACTGGCAAAGTCCAGAAGCGGATGATAAATCGTTTTGCCAGTCAATTTAGCCTGTATTATCCGCAAATTCAGGTAATTGATCAAACTCGAACTTTAATTGATAAAATCAATTTTGGGGATTTACTTTTGGGTTTCAGAAAGCGGTTGGAAGAAGGGTTGGGGCAAGCCCTGCCCGAGCCGCAAGTGAGCCTGTTGGCGGGGATTTTGTTGGGCAGCAGGCGTGATCTGCCGGAGAAATTCATGACTAATTTGCGGGGAACAGGCACGATGCATGTCATTGTTGCCTCTGGTTACAATATTTCGGTGGTGGCCGGTTTTTTGGTCGGCATTTTATTGTTGTTTTTCCGCCGCCGGTCTGCCGTCGGCGGGGCTTTTTTGGGAATTGTCGGCTACACGATCATGGCGGGGGGTGAGCCGCCGGTGGTGCGTGCCGCCATTATGGGCAGCTTGACCTGCCTGGCCCAGCTTCTGGGTCGAGAAAAAGACGTCTTGGCTTCCTTGCTTTTTGCCGCCGCGATCATGCTATTAGTTTCTCCTTTGATACTGTTTGATATTGGTTTTCAGCTCTCTTTTTTGGCGACCGCCGGTATTTTGTTGATCGAGCCGTTACTAACCGGCAAGCTGTTTTCCCTGCCGCTGCTTGGGCAAGATTTAAAAGTGACTTTAGCGGCCCAAATAGCCACTTTGCCTATCTTGGTTTTTAATTTCGGCCAAATCAGTTTGCTTTCACTACTGGTCAACGCTTTGGTCTTGCCGGTGACGCCTTTGATTATGGGTCTGGGGGCGGTGACGGCTGGTTTAAGCCTGGTGTCAGTAGCCTTGGCGCGGGTCTCCGCTTGGCTGGTGTGGCTGCCGCTGACTTACTTTGTTAAAGTAATTGATTGGTTTGGCCCCTGGAGCCAGCTAGTCTCTTTAAAACTGGCGTCAGTCAGCAACTGGTGGGTCGGTGGTTATTATTTAGGGTTAAGCTTATGGCTATGGCGTCAAAAACGCGTTTCTGCTTCATCAGCTTAGCTTTGCTGGCCGGCTTGGTTTGGTCCGCTGTCCACCAACTGCCGGATAACCGGCTGCACTTGGTTTTTTGCGATGTGGGTCAAGGCGATGCCATTTTGGCCATTCATGGCTCTTCGCAAATTTTGATCGATGGTGGGCCCGGCAACCAGGTTTTAACCTGCCTGGAGGAACATTTACCTTTTTGGGACCGCCGGATTGAGATGGTGATGTTGACGCATCCGGAAGCCGATCATTTAACCGGTTTGATTGAGGTGGCCAAAAGGTATGAGGTGGGGCAGTTTGTGGTTAATGCGCTCGCCAATGATACAGCCGTTTTTCGGGAGTGGCGTCAAGCGGTTTTAGCTGAAGGGACGTCGGTTTATTCACCGCAAGTGGGCGATGGGCTCCGCCTTGGGCCGATTGAACTGAAAGTCCTTTGGGCTCAATCCGATCCGGAATTGGCCAATCTTTTTGTTAACCATCCCGGGGGTGTGAGCGCCGCACTCCCCAGTGATGAAATTTTGGGAGCCGCCACGATCAAAGACGATTTCAACGAAACCTCGATTGTCACCTTACTGTCTTTTGGCAGTTTTGATGCTTTTTTATCTGGTGATATAGGTTTTGATACTGAAGGGCAATTGGTTTTGGAGGGGTTACCAACGGTGGAAGTGATCAAAGTGGCTCATCATGGTAGCAAATACAGCAGTAGCGAGGCTTTTTTGCAGGCGGTGAGCCCGGAGGTAGCGGTGATTTCGGTTGGCAAAAACAGTTTCGGCCACCCAACAGAGGAAGTCTTGCAGAAATTAAGAAATTTAGAAATTAAGATCTTAAGGACCGACCAAGACGGCAGTATAGAGATTGTGAGCGATGGCAAAAGTTGGTATACTGCAGGTCAATGATGATGGCAGCACGGATTAAAAAGATTTTGGCAAAAGCTTTAGGGGTCTTGAAGCTGCCGGTGGAGAAGCTGGCGTTGGAGCATCCGGACAAATCAGAACACGGCGATTACAGCACCAGCGTGGCGCTGGTACTGTTTGCCCAAAAAGTGGGTAACGCGGCCAATCCCTTCACTTTAGCCCAGCAGATCGTTGATACCTTGCGTTCTTTGGGCCTGCCGGACTATTTAGCCAAAATAGAAGTAGAAAAGCCAGGTTTTATCAATATCTGGCTCAAAAATGAGACTCTTATCAGTGAAGTTCCCCGAGTGATAAAGGAAAAAAATAAGTATGGCATGCTCACTGGGAAGGGCGAGCCGGTGATGGTGGAGTTTGCCCATCCCAACACTCACAAGCAGTTTCATATCGGGCATTTGCGCAACCTTTGCTTAGGTGAGGCGGTCAGCCGGTTGCTGGCAGCCAATGGCCAAAAGCTGGTGCGGGCCAATTATCAAGGTGATGTGGGCCTGCATGTAGCCAAATGTTTGTGGGCGCTGCAGCGCTCCCGTCGGCAGACGCCCCGGTCTTTGGACGCCAAAATCGCTTGGCTGGGTCAAGCTTACATTAAGGGTAACCAAGCTTATGAAGAGGACCAGGCAGCCAAAAAACAAATTAGCCTTTTAAACCAAAAAATTTACGGGGAAAACAAGGAAATTCTTAGTCTTTGGCGGCAAACCAGACGATGGAGTTTGCAATATTTTGATAGGATTTATCAGCGTTTGAATACTAAATTCGACCGGCTTTATTTTGAAAGCGAAGTGGCCGAGGCGGGCAAGCAGCTGGTTTTAAAACACCCCGAAATTTTTGTCAAAAGCGACGGGGCGGTGATCTTCCCGGGAGAAAAATACGGGCTGCACACCCGCGTGTTTATCAATCAAAAAGGCCTGCCGACCTATGAAGCCAAAGATTTGGGCTTGGCTAAGCTTCAATTTGAAGAGTACCGGCCACGGCAGGTCGTTCATGTGGTGGGACCGGAGCAAAGGGCCTATTTTCAGGTGCTTTTCCAGGCTCTCAAGCAGATCAGCCCCTCGACTGCTGGCAAAGAGTTTCATCTGGCCTACGGTTGGGTGAGGCTTAAAGAAGGCAAGATGGCTTCGCGGACCGGCCAGACCGTGTTGGGGGCATGGTTGCTGGATGAGGTCAAAAAGCGGCTGCAAATAAACTTTAGGATGACCGCGGCCGTGGCAGAAAAGGTGGCCGTGGGGGCGGTGAAGTATTCTTTGCTCAAATTTAATACGATTAGTGAGATCGTGTTTGATATAGATGAGTCGATTAATTTGGCAGGCGATTCCGGGCCATATCTTCAATACACCTTTGCTCGTTGCCAAAGCGTCTTGCGCAAGGCAAAGATTGCGTTTGTAGGGGCGCATCATGATGCGCCCGTGGCTGCGCCCGCCCCAGAAGTGGTTAGGGGAATTTCCGCAGAAGAAATAGCTGTTTTGCGGACGCTTTATAAGTTCCCCGAGGTGGTGGCCGAGGCGGGAGAGAAATACGCCCCGAATTTGGTTTGTAATTTTCTTTTTGAGCTGGCTTCAGCATATAATTTGTTTTATAATAAGCAATCGATTCTGAAGGCCGCGCCGGAAGAGCGGAAACAATTCCGGTTGGTCCTGACGGCCGCTGTGGCTCAAGTGGTCCGCAACGGCCTGAATTTGTTAGGCATCGAGGCAGTTGAGAAGATGTGAGAAGTAATTTTTAATTATGTACACTCATCATTTAACTAAATTACCATCTGGTTTGCAGTTGATTACCGTGCCTATGCCGCAACTGGATTCCTTGACCGTCCTGGCGGGCGTCAGCGCCGGCAGCCGGCAGGAAACTAGACTGGCCAACGGCTTGTTCCACTTCTTGGAGCATCTGGCTTTTAAGGGCACTCACAAACGGCCCAGCACCCTGGCCATTGCCGGTGAGGCCGACAGTGTCGGCGCTGCCTTTAATGCCTTTACCAGCAAAGAGTTTACCGGCTATTGGATGAAGGTTGCCAGCCGTCACAAGGCGCTCGCTTTTGATATTTTAAGTGATATTTTGACCGATTCTTTGCTGGCGCCAAAAGAGATCGAGCGCGAAAAGGGGGTCATTATCGAGGAGCTTAACATGTATGAAGATTTGCCGATGCGCAAGGTGCAGGAGAATTTTGAACGGCTGATGTACGGTGATAACTCGATGGGCTGGTCGACTGGCGGCGGCAAAGACCAGATTCGCCAAATGAAACGGCCGGCTTTTGTCAGCGCCCTGAAACGTTTTTATTTTAGCCGCAATATGGTGGTGGCGGCCGTCGGTAAAATTACCCCGCAGGAAGCAACAACGCTGGCCGGTCAATATTTCTCTTCGCTTCAAAGAGCTGGTCAAAAGGTAACAAAAGAGATCAAAATTAGCCAGGCGGCGTCGCGGCTGCAGCTGCAGACCAAAAAGACCGAGCAGGCCCATTTTTGTCTGGGAGTGCCGGGGCTGGCTTACAACGACAAGGATCGTTTTGCTTTGTCGGTGCTGGCGGCGGTTTTGGGCGGGGGGATGAGCTCACGCTTGTTTATCGAAATTCGGGAGCGGCGAGGGCTGGCTTATTACGTCGGCTGCGATGATGATAATTTTACGGATAGTGGCTATTTACTGGCTCGGGCCGGAGTCCGGTTGGAAAAAATTGACGAGGCAATTAAAGTAGTGATTGACGAGTTGGTCAAGTTAACCAAGATACCAGTAGGGGATCAAGAGTTGAAAAAAACCCAAGAGATGATTAAGGGCAGGCTGGTTTTGAGCTTGGAGGACTCCCAACAGGTGGCGACTGACTATGCGGTCGAGCTTTTGCTGGAGAAAAAAATCCGTACCCCGCAAGAAATCATGAAGTTGATTGACCAAGTGACCGTAGCTGATCTTCAGCGGGTGGCCAAGCGGCTTTTAAAGCCCGAAAAGCTCAATCTGGCCATCATTGGTCCTTTCCAGTCCGAATCGCGGTTTCACAAGCTTCTGCAGTAAGTCGGGGACGGCGGACTTGAACCGCCAACCTCACGAACCCGAATCGTGCGCGCTACCAATTGCGCCAGTCCCCGGAATGGTGTCAGGTGACCCCGGAAGGAGTCGAACCTTCATTGCAGGTTTAGGAAACCTGGGCTCTATCCGTTGAGCTACGAGGTCCGAATACATTATAATTTTTTCAAGGCCAATTTTCAATTTATAACTTATGGCTAACGGCAATAATTTTTGTGGTTATCAGTTATCAGCCACAAGTTATCAGTTGTTAGTTATTTTAAGCTGATCGCATACAGGTTCGCCGGCGTGTTTTTACCGATCGAAGTGAGGATCAGCAACTTGGTGCCGGACGGGAAAGGGAAGGCAAATGAATTTTCGAACGGCCCGGTATAAATATCCATCCAGTTTTGGTTGTCATATTCCACAAGACTGATTTTATCTTCCTGAACCACAAACAGATGCCGCGAGGTGGGGAACCAGCTGACTTGGCTGCCCTCCGAACCGGCGGGCACGCTGATCAAAAAGTTGCGGTCTTCTTTCAGGTCATAAACATATTGTTTGCCGGCTTCGATCGTGCGCATTTCCGGTTGGGTGCTGGCCGCTGGCAAAGGCGGAATGATGTTGGCCGGAATGGTGGCCGCCGCCGTGGCGGTGTAAAGGATTTTGGTTTCATCCGGCGAAAATTCCAGGTTAGCAATGGCTTCGTCGAGAGCCGCTAGCAGTTTTTCTGGTAGTTTGCTAATTTTAGCCTCGTTTTTGATCATTTCCTCTTCCTCCCAGCGCTTTTTTAGCACCGCCGCGCTTTGAGTGATATTGACCAGTGAGGCGGTCGGGTTAAGCCGGCTAGCGTCGACTAAAAAGGTTTCTTTATTGAGGGTTACCAAAATTTGTTTGAAGTCGGGTGACCACTCATAGCTTGCCTGGCTAAAATCACGGCCAGCCGGGGCAGATTCCAGGATTTGTCTCGGCTCGCGGTTAAAACCCAGCGGTCGGTCGGTCAAGTCCAGTACCCAAGTGCCGCGCTTGCTGGCGGAAGCCGTCGCCACGTTGAAGACCACCTTTTGGCCGTCAGGCGACAGCAAAGGATCAGTCGCGCCAGTAAAAGTGAGCACTTTAAGATCAGGAAAAGAACTAAACAGGGAAGCGTCGGTTTTGGTCACCAGTTCCTTTTTGAGGGTCAACGTTTTTTTCCAGGGGAAAAAGCCGTCTTTTTTGATTTCTACTTCATATTTGTCAGGAGCGAGGCTGAGAGTGGTATTAGTGGCGGATTTAAGCTTACCATCGACAAAAAGTTGGGCGGCGTCCGGATCGGAAGTCGCCACCAGCAAACCGGTCGGCCTAAGAGTGCCGGTGGACAGGTCCGGCTTGTAGCCTTGAGCCAGTCTGATGATCAAAAAAGCGATCACGCCGACGCCCACAAACAAGCTGGCAAAAAGCAAAGCGCGCTTTCGGTTGAGAGACATAAAGGCATTATACAATGATCAATTTTCAAATACCAATTTTCAGTGAAACTTCAATTAGCCGACCTTGGGAGTGCGCAGATTAAATACCCCTGGAGTGTGAACGTTTCACTCCCCAGGGGTGTGTTTTATCGAACGCCGACCTAGGGAGTGCGTCCGCCTACAAACGTCTGCGGCGTTAGCCAATGGCGGGCGGGTCGCACAACCCAAGGTCGGCTAACCAGGGGGGTGTTTAATGGAAAATTGTAAATTGATTAAAGTATGCTATGATCGATTAAAGAGTTTTGATTTTTAGCCAAATGCCTCAAAAGACATCAAAAGCGAACAAGTTTAGGTTCAGCAAGCGGATTGGCATTGATCTGGGAACCGCCAACAGCTTAGTCTGGCTGGAGAATGAAGGGATTGTCCTGAATGAGCCAACGGTGGTGGCAGTTTCGCTGGATGACAATCGGGTGCTGGCCGTCGGCAATGAGGCCAAAAAAATGCTCGGCCGAACACCGGAAAATATTCAGGCTTCCCGGCCGATGCGTGAGGGAGTGATCGCCGATTACGTCGTCACCGAGGCCATGCTGCGCTACTTTATCCAAAAAGTCAGCGGTCGCAGTTTTTTTTTCAAACCGGAAGTGATGATTTGCGTGCCGGCCGGCTGCACTCAAGTCGAGCGCCGAGCCGTGCTGGACGCAACCCTGGCCGCCGGCGCCCGTTCGGCCTACTTGATTGACGAGCCTTTGGCGGCCGCCATCGGGGCCGGTATTCCCATTGCCGCCCCGTCTGGCAGTATGATTGTAGACATTGGCGGTGGCGCCACCGAGGCGGCCGTCATTTCTTTGGGCGGGGTGGTGGTGCACCAATCCGCTCGCGTCGGCGGCACCAAGTTGGATGAGGCCATCGCCAGCTATATTCGCAAAAAATACAATTTGGTGATTGGCGACCAGACCAGTGAGCAGATCAAAATCGAAATCGGTTCGGCCATCAAACTGGACAAGGAGGTCAAAAGAGAGGTCAAGGGCCGCGACTCGATCATGGGTTTGCCGCGGGTGATCGAGCTAAGTTCGACCGAAGTCACCGAGGCCATGCGGCCGGTTTTAAACCAGATGATTGGTGCCGTCAAAGCGGTTTTGGAAGAAACGCCGCCGGAGTTGGCGTCGGATATTATTGATAAGGGGATTGTCTTGTCCGGCGGCACAAGTTTGCTGTGCCACTTTGATAAGCTAGTGACCGAAGAATCCGGGGTCCCGGCTCATGTGGCCGAAGAACCGATGCTTTGTGTGGTCAAGGGGACCGGGGTTGCTTTGAAAAATATTGATGTCTATAAGAAGTTGATTTTTAGAAAGTAAGTTTGCTTTGCCCATTTTATTCTAATGGCAGTTTATAATCTTATAGTAACAGGTAGTCTATAAAATATGTTTTTAGAAGTAAATTGTTTAAAATACCTTTATCTAGAGAAATTTCTAGAGTAAACTAATTGATCTATTAGCTAACTTTAGATGATTAAATTATTTTAGTTATTATCTTGTAGTTTGAAGAAAGATTTTGGTATAGGAGAGAGACTGTTTTTGTTAAGCTAAGACCTTTAATATTTAGTTATAAGATTGTTTTTGCAAGCAATCCAATGCCAAAATTGCCTATTTTTCAAAATCAAGTGATTTGGACACGTTTTTTTTCGACGGCAGGCTGGTTGGGGGGTATTTTTTACCCTAATGAGGTATTAAAAACAGCTAAAATGACAAGCTAATGATAGTCAAAAAAGACCTAAATAGAGCCAAAATATTAGGAGTTTTTTTAGATAGCAGTCGTTCGAGGCGACTGATACAAGAGGTCTCACGGGCGGTTAAAAGGGGTCAAAAGCTGTTTATGACCACGCCCAACCCCGAATTTTTGGTTTTGGCTTACCAAAAAAGTTGGTTTAAGGATATTTTGAACCAGGCCGATTTGTCAATCCCTGATGGGGTGGGGTTAATTTTGGCGTCTTGGTTTTTGCAAACTAGGCCGCGGTTAGGCCAGAGGACCACGGGGGCGGATTTAGTGGCGCGGTTGTTGCGGCAAGCGGATGAAAATGGCTGGCGAGTCGGAGTCGTCGGCGCCAGAGCCGGAGACTCCCAACAAGCAGCGGTTTTGTTGACGCGGTTACAGCAAAAGTACCCGGGTGCTAAAATTTCCGCCAACTCTTTGGGTGGTGATTTGGTTTTGGCTTGTCAGGGAATGGGGGAGCAGGAAAAATGGGCGGTGCAGGCGATGAGCCAGGCTAAAAGTGGGGTTTTTATTGGTATTGGTGGTTCCTTGGATTTTTTGACCGGTTTTGCCCGCCGGGCGCCGGCAGGGCTGCGCAAACTGGGTTTAGAATGGGCTTGGCGCTTTGTTCAGCGACCGACCCGTCATGCCCGTCGCCTCTGGCGTGCCTGCGTGGTCTTCCCCTGGCTGATTTTAAAGGAAAAATTCTCTGCAAGCGGCAAACTACAAGCTGCAAGCTGATGTGTTATTTTACGTCCATGCCCAAAAGCCACAAAACTGCTTCTTTGCGGTAGCGGCGGTCGCCGCGGGAATTGATCCGGATGGCCGGTAGCTTGCCGCGCTTGCCCCAGCGCTTGATGGTCAGTGGTGACACCCGAAGAATTTCGGCCACTTCGCGGACCGTCAGCAAATCCGGCAGATCATCAATTTTTGGCGTCTGATGATTTTGATCTTTAGGCATTGCGTTCTAATACTTACAGTATCAAATGGTAATTTAACTTGTCAAGTCCCAAACCGTACGGGGCAATGGTTGGGGATTGCCGCCCGCCAGCCGCCCTTCATTACAATGGCCAATTGACAATCAGTGGCCAATGGTTTGATAATTTAATTTTCCAACAGCTTGTCAATTTTGCTATTGAAAATTGGAATTTGAAAATTTCAAAACGAGCGCGTTTTGTTCTATTAATTTATAGTTTTAAATAGTTCCAGAAGCAAAATACTGTTGGGAGAAAAAGGGAATTCTTGGTGGAAAGTGCCGTCGTTGACGATAAATAGGCTGGCTTCTTCGGGTTGGTCCAGCCAAGTGATCTTGACAACATAAGCGCCGTTGGCCAAGCCCTTAACGGTGATCGGCACGGTTTCAAAACGTTTGCCTTGATGATCATAGTTAGTCAAAATCAATCGGACTGTTTGTCCGGCCGCCGATTTGGAGGCCAGGCCGGTGACAAAATCATTGCCGCCGGTCAGCACCAGCCGGCGACCGGCGATTTTGCTTAGCAATTGCAAGGCCTGATATTTGGGTTTTTTGATGACTTGTTCGTCAGTTGCCTCATGAGTCAGCAGACCCCAGCGGCCCCAGAATTGTTTGCCCGCCGGGTCCGGGCCATCTTTGATTTCAAAAATCATGGCCAGATCGACTCGTTGAGCTAGCTGGCTGGCCGTGGCGATCAGGTGAGCGGCGTCGACCTGATTGTCGTGGTTAGGGTTATTTTTAGGGTCTGAACCCCATTCAGTGAGATACTTAGGGAGATTGGCCTTGCCGTTGGCCGCCAGCCAGCTGTTGACCTGATCAATATCTTGGCCAAAAGTTTGAGGATCTAGACTATAGCGGTGCCAGGAATAAAAATCCAGTCGCAGTTGGTGCTCCCGGATGTATTGTAAAAACGAATCGGTCCAGTCTTGGTAGGGGGCGGTGGTGCCCGGGCCGCCGATTTGAAAGTCATTAGTATTTTGGGCTTGGCCGGCGCCCTTAGCGGCATAATGGTAAAGCAGGCGGTAATCTCTACCCTCCGACGCGGAGGGTTTAATTGTCCAGCCACCAAAAAGGTCCGGCTCATTCCAGACTTCATAAATGACCCCATTGATGTTACGCGCCTGGCGGCCGCTGAAATGGGCAACCGTCCTCTGGACGACCGTCTGCCAATCCTGCCAATTTTCCGGTTCGGCCGTAATATCGCCATTTTTTGCGATGACTGGCGGCATGTAGGAGAGAGTGATAAAAGGTTTGGCGCCCATTTGCAGGATTTGGTCAACGACTTTGTCCAGTTCAGCCCAAGTAAAAGTCAGTTGATCGCCATTTTTGGCCACGGCATGGTAAAAATCATAAAGGTGGTCGATGCGGATGTAGGTTGGTTTCAAAGCGGTCACAAGGGCAATAACGGCATCAAAAGCATCCTTTTCCTCACCGCCTTGGGCCAAAGATTGCCAAACCAATTCCAGTGGACCAAGATCAGTGCCGGCCTCCACGACAATGTTGGCCGGGGCGACGCTGGCCAGGGGGAGCAGGCGAGTGGCCCGGCCGATCAGGACCACCGCCACCGGCAGGCCAATCAGCAAGATCGTTATTTTTAGGCTCTTTTTGATCACCAATTTGATCATACTACATTATTGGGCTTGATTTGTAGGGACTTGATTGATCAAGCCCAATACTTGACAGCGTAAACAAAAAAATATTATTTCCGTGAGTAATAAAAAATTGTTATTTGAAGAAATGAAGTTTAACGAGTTAAGGCGTCAGGTTTTTCGAACCGACCCTTTTTCAGTGGTGGATGTTTTTAAGTGGTTCCCAGATGTTTCGCCGTCGGCACTGTGCAATCAGCTTAGCCAGTGGACTAAGCGGGGAGAGCTGATTCGTTTGCGTCAAAATCTTTATCTTTTAGCCGAGGACCGGGATGCTGAGGAATTTTTTTTGGCCAACCAAATTTATCAGCCTTCTTACGTTAGTTTAGAATCGGCTCTCAATTACTACGGCATGATTCCTGACGTGCCTTTTGCGGTTACCTCGGTGACGGTGAAAAAAACCCAACAATTCAAAAATCAATTCAGGTATGTACCCCTCACCTTAGGTATGTTGCCTGTTTTGAGCGCCGACCTAGGGAGTGCTGCGCACACCCAAGGTCGGGTTTTGTTCTCTTACTACTCTAACTTGACTGTGGCACCAGCCTCTTCGAGCCGTTTTTTGGCGGCTTCAGCGTCTTGCTTGTTGGCGTTTTCGATTACCGTTTTGGGAGCGGCTTCCACCAAGTCCTTGGCTTCTTTGAGTCCTAGGGTTTGATTGATTTCCCGGACGGCTTTGATCACGGAAATTTTGTTGGCGCCGGCATCGGCCAGAATCACGTTGAAGTTGGTTTGCTCTGAAGTAGTTTCAACCGTTGCACCAGCCGCAACTCCGCCGGTGGCGGGAGCAGCCGCAGGGGCCATTGCGACAACCCCAAATTTATCTTCCAGAGCTTTAACCAGGTCGTTGAGCTCTAAAACCGATAATTTTTCGATTTCTTCGATAATTTTGATTAATTTTTCTGATAATTTAGTTTCTTTTGCTTTTTCGTCTGCCATTTTAATTCACCCCCCGTCTTTTTAATAATTTTTAATGTTTTAATTTAAAATTCAAAATTCAGAATTTAAAATTAATTTATCTCCTGCTTATTTTTCAACACCAATATCAATTTTCTTATGTTCCAATTTAGAGCGTTGGCCAAACCAGCGATAGGCGAGAGCAGGACCGCGACGGCCTTGGCGCGTAGTTCGTTCAGCCCGGGCAGGTTGGCTAACTGGCTGATTTTTTCCTCCGAAATAGTGGCTCCCTCCCAGAAACCCAGTTTGATTTTGGGTAATTCGGCTTGCTGGATAAATTTGTCCAAAGCTTTGAGCGGCGCCGGATCACTTTGGTAAATCCACAAAGCGGCGGTAGGGCCCTCGAGTGCGGCAAGAGAGAGGGGCGAATTTTTGGTAGCCAGGCAAAGCAGGTTATTTTTGACCACTTCATACTCACCGCCAGCCTTTTTGACTTCATCGCGCAGCTGGTTAATTTGACCCAC
>PFEM01000030.1:31319-32144 GCA_002793635.1 Candidatus Shapirobacteria bacterium CG10_big_fil_rev_8_21_14_0_10_48_15 | reverse complement strand
AAAAGCGCTCCCTGGAGAGATTATTGGTCAAATAAAGATATGGAAAGTGATTTTAGTTCATGCAAAAAAGATGAATTATGGGGAATAATTAAAAAATTTGTTAGTCTAGACGATAAAATAATTGATGCTGGTTGCGGTTTGGGCAGATGGGTGGCTTTCTTATCAAGAAAAAACTACAAGGTTTTGGGCATAGATAATTTTAAGCAGCTAATTGAAAGAGCAAAGCGATTTGATAGGACACTTGAATTGAGAGTGGCTGATGTTCTTAAATTGCCTTTTAAAAATGAAGCTTTTGATGTTTATCTTTCTTTTGGGGTTGTTGAGCACTTTGAAGCGGGACCTACAGAAGCCTTGCAAGAGGCGAGGCGAGTTTTAAAGAAGGGAGGAATTATTGTTCTTGAGACACCTCACGATAATTTCCTTAGAAGAACAAAGCATTTTTTTGGCTTTCTGAAAAGAAAAAAAAAGCGAACATCAGAGCTTCAGTTTTATGAGTATCGTTTCAAAGTAAGTGAACTTAAGAAGTTTCTCAAAAATTTGAATTTTAAAATTCTTGCAATTTACCCAAAGGATTTGCTTCTTGATAATGAATCGATTGGCCTTTGGTCGGATTTTCCCTTTTTGCGAGCAAAAAGCAGTGATCCTTTTAAGTTAAACATTATCGGAATATTAATTAAAAAAATTTTGAAGCCTTTTAAATTTCTTTTTTCTGGTTGCGTCGTAGTTATTGGCAGGAAAATATAGGGAGTAATGAAAAAACAATTGATCAAGTTTTGGCCAATTTTGATTATTTTTGGCCTGGTAATGGTTCTAGCTTTGCTCTAC
>PFEM01000030.1:18972-31298 GCA_002793635.1 Candidatus Shapirobacteria bacterium CG10_big_fil_rev_8_21_14_0_10_48_15 | reverse complement strand
CGGCAGATTTTTTGGTAGACGCTTTTCCACCTTGGCAATATTATTTTGGCCATCCGGTCAAAAACGCGGCCATGCCGGATGTCGTCACCCAGATTTATCCCTGGAAAAAATTGGTGGTGGGTCTTTGGCAACAGAGTCAGGTGCCTTTATGGAACCCCTACAACTTTGCCGGCAATCCCCTGATGGCCAATTACCAGTCGGCCGTTTTTCAGCCCTTTAATTGGTTGTTTTTGGTGTTGCCGCAGCTTGACGCTTGGACAATTTTGATCTTTTTGCAGCCGCTTTTGGCGGGTGTGTTTACGTATCTTTTTGGCCGCCAGCTAAAATTAAGCCAAGCCGCGGCGCTTTTGACCAGTGTCTCTTTCATGTTCTGCGGCTTTATTACTTGCTGGCTGGCTTATGGCACCTTGGCTTTTGCCCTGCTTTGGCTGCCGTTAATTTTGTATAGTCTGGAAAAAAAATTTTATCCCTTAACCAGTTTGGCCTTAGCCGCCTCGTTTTTTTCCGGCCATTTCCAAATTAGTTTGTATGTCTTGCTGGCGGCTGGTGGTTGGCTGGTTTTTCGTTGGCTGACCACGCGGCAAACAAAAGATTTTTTTTGGAGATTGATTTTTTTGCTGTTGGGGATTGGTCTGGCCGCGCCCCAGCTACTGCCAACGGTGGAGCTTTATCGGCAAACGCCAAGGAGCGAGTTTTACCAAATCGGGGAAAAGATTCCTTTTGCGCATTTGGTCACTCTTTTGGCGCCTGATTTTTACGGCAATCCGGTGACTCGCAATGATCGCGGCCACTACGCCGAATGGGCCGGGTTTACCGGGGTGATCCCTTTGATTCTGGCCCTTTATGCCCTTCGACTCGGAGGGCGATCGAAGCAGTCAAGCTTCTTTGTTTTTTTGGGCTTAGGCACTTTGCTGCTAACTTTACCGACGCCACTTTTGGATTTGGTGGAAAGCCTAAAAATTCCGGTCCTTTCGACCAGCGCCGCCGCCCGAATTATTGGTTTGTTTAGTTTTTCGGTGGCGATTCTGGCCGGCTTTGGTTTTGATCGGCTCCGGCAGGATTTGAAGCAAAAAAAACTGTGGCCAATTTTATCAGTGGCAGGCTTGGTGGCTTTGATTTGTTTGGTAATTTGGGGAGTGTTATTATTTATCAAGCCTTTTCCGTCTGCCGATCTAGCCGTCAGCAAGCATAATTTTATTCTGCCCACCGGCCTGGTCGCCGCGCTTTTTGGTTTAATAGTTTTCTTTTGGTTGGCTAACAACTTTTTTAAGAAAAATAAATTCTTCATTCATAATTCTTCATTCATAATTCTGTCAGCGCTGTTAGTGCTGACAGTCTTTGATCTTTGCCGCTTTACCCAGAAGTGGCAGCCCTTTGACAAGCGCGAAAACGTTTATCCGTCTTTGCCGATTTTAGAATACTTGCCCCGACAGGCTAGCTACGATCGCGTTTTTGGCAACCTTGGGATGGCGCTGCAAAATTACTCTCAAATTCAAGGTTTGGAAGGTTACGACCCGATGTACTTGAATCGCTACGGTGAGTTTTTGGTCTACGCTAACCAAGGTCAGTTGGGCAAGCCGCCGATGCGGGGGATCAATCTGGCTAAAGGCGGTCTTTATACCCGTCAGGTTTTAAACCTTTTGGGAGTCAAATATCTCTTGCACGCTGTCCCCGATGGTCGCAATGTTTGGGCGTTTCCTTTTTGGGAGTACCCCGAGGAGTTTAAAAAGATTTATGAGGATGGCACTTACGAAGTTTACGAAAATCTTCAAGTTTATCCCCGCGCCTTTATGGTTTACGACTATCAGGTAGCCGGCAAACCAAGCGAAATTCTTGGTTCAATGTTTGCCGATGATCTTGATTTGCACCAAACGGTAATTTTGGAAGAATCGTCTGGTCAATCATTTACAGCTCCAGTTGAGCCGACAAAAGTAAAAATAAACAGTTACCTTCCCAACAAAATCGATTTGACTGTGCAAACCGCCACCGCGGGTTTGCTGTTTTTGTCTGATAATTTTTATCCCGGTTGGCAAGCAGAAATTAATGGCCAACCAACCAAAATTTACCGTGCGGACTATACCTTTCGGGCCGTCTTCGTCCCCGCCGGGCTAAGCGAAGTGAGCTTTGCTTATCAGCCTGGTTCTTTTAAATGGGGATTGGTGGTGAGTGTTGTTTCGCTCGCGGCCGTTTTGGCGGGTTTTTTTGCTATACTTAGACCATGGCGCTAAAGATCGGCATTTATGATCCTTATCTGGATACCTTGGGTGGTGGGGAGCGGTACATGATGACGATTGGTCAATGTTTAGCCAATCGCTATCAGGTCGATATTTTTTGGCACAATAGGAACATTAAGGGTGACTTGGAAAAGAGACTGGGATTAGATTTAGAGGGGTTAGATTTTAAGCCGGTGCCAACCACATTGATTGAAAAGTGGCTGGCCCAACATCATTATGAGGCGCTTTTTTATATGTCTGACGGCAGTATTCCCGTTTTGTTTGCCAAGAAAAACATTTTGTGTTTCATGGTGCCGTTTACAGGCAAAAGGGGTCGCTCGCTTTGGAATCAAATTAAGCTAAAAAGGATTAACGAAGTGGTGGCGATTACCAGCTTTACCAAACGGTTCGTTGATCAGGAATATGACGTTAAGAGCAAAATTATTTTTCCCCCTGTAGCGACTGATAATTTTCGACCGGGCTATAAGAAAAACTTGATTTTGGGAGTCGCCCGTTTTAGCCGGCACCCTCATGCTAAAAAACAAGAAGTTTTAATCGAAGCGTTTAAAGAAATGGCCGCCAAAAATTGGCAGCTGGTTTTAGCCGGTGGTTTGCGGCCGGAGGAGAGAAGCTATTTTGATCGACTGCAAAAGCAAGCTTCTGGCCTGCCAGTCAAACTGATTGCCAATGCTTCTTTTCGTCAGTTACAGCAACTTTATGGCCAGGCCAAGATTTTTTGGCATGCAGCCGGTTTTGACGAGGATGAGGAGCAGCATCCGGAACGAATGGAGCACTTTGGGATTGTGGTCGTGGAGGCGATGGCGGCCGGTTGCGTGCCGGTGGTGGTCGGCAAAGGCGGCATTCCGGAAATTGTTACGCCCGGTAAAGATGGTTTTTTGTGGCAAACGGAAAATGAGTTGATTGAATATACCAACCAGTTAATCAAGTTACCAAGAAAACTAAAACGGATTTCGCTTTCCTCAATTAAATCAGCCCAGAAGTTCAGTGAAACAGTTTTTTGTAAAAAGATCAATGAAATTATTTAAGCTTTACTCGTGTTGCTTTCGCTTTTGGCCTTTGGTAGCGATTTTTTTGCTGTCGTTAGTTTTTTTCTGGAAATTTTTTTTTCAAGGCTTGCTGCCGGTGCCGGCGGATACGATCGTGGGAATGTATCACCCCTGGCGGGAGGTGGTTTGGGACGGACTGACGGCCGGGGTGCCGTTTAAAAACTTTTTGATCACCGATTCAGTTCGTCAGCAGCTGCCTTGGCGAAAATTGGTCATTGATGCCCTGCACCAGGGACAATGGCCGGCTTGGAATCCTTACGCCATGACCGGGCTGCCCCTGGCCGCTAATTTACAATCCGCCCCGCTTTATATTTTTAATTTTTTATTTTTTATTTTTGAATTTCCTACCGCTTGGTCAATTCTGATTTGGTTGCAACCACTTTTGGCTGCTGTTTTTATGTATCTTTTTTTGCAAGAGAAAAAATTAAGTCAACCAGCCAGTCTTTTGGGAGCGATTAGCTTTGCTTTTTCCGGTTTTTTTATCGCCTGGTTGGAGTGGGGCACCGTGTTACATGCCGCTTTGTGGTTACCGCTAATTTTACTATCAATAGAAAAAATTTTGTCACACTTAATCAAACCAAAATTTCTAATTTGGGCTTTGATTTTTATTTTTTCTCTGGTGCAGTCTTTTTTTGCCGGGCATTTGCAGGTGTTTTTCTATGTGTTTTTATTTAGTTTTGGATATTTGTTTTACCGCGTCACCCCCCTGGGGAGTGCTGCGCACACCGCCAGGGGGGTGACTCAGCACGCTGTGCCCCTACAGAAATTATTTTTATTCATGCTTCTTTATTCATGCTTCATCATTCTCACGTTGCCCCAGTGGCGGGGGACTTGGCAACTGATCGGCCAAAGTGCCCGGCAAATTGATCAGGCCGATTGGACCAAACCCGGTTGGTTTGTTCCCTGGCGGCATTTGGGGCAGTTTTTTGCGCCGGATTTTTTTGGCAACCCGACGACGCTCAACTATTGGGGCGAGTGGAATTATGCAGAAATGGTGGGTTTTGTGGGAGTGATTCCCTTGTTTTTGGCTCTTTGGGCAATAGCCAAAGGGAAAGCAAAGTTTTTTACTCTTAGCGGCTTGGTAGTTTTAAGTTTTGCCCTGCCCACACCCTGGGCAAAGTTAATTTATCAAGGGCAAATTCCCTTTTTGTCTACCAGTCAGCCTACCAGATTATTGTTTTTAGTGGATTTTTGTTTAGTGATTTTGGCAGCTTATGGTTTGGAAGAGTTTTTCAAAAAGCCTTCTTGGAAGATTTTACGACCAGTGACTTTTTATGCTACCCTTTGGCTGGTAGTTTTGCTTGGTAGGGATCCCAGCTTAGCCATTGCCCAAAGAAATTTAATCTTGCCGACCGGTATGGCCTTAATTTTTGTAGCTCTGGTCATCGCCAAGAAAATTAAATTTATAATTCATAATTCTAAATTCTTAATTCTGTCAGTGCTGCTGGCGCTGACAGTCTTCGACCTTTTTCGCTTTGGCTGGAAGTTTGAACCTTTTGTTAACAAGTCATGGTTGTTCCCCACGACCAAAACCATTGAATTTTTGCAAAAGGATCAGGATATTTTTCGCATCATGGCGACTGATTCTCGTTTGACGCCGCCCAACTTTGCCGGTTGGTATGGCCTGCAAGACATTGCCGGTTATGATCCCTTGTATTTGCAGCGTTTTGGCGAGTTAGCGGCGGCCATGGAAAGGGATGAACCCAATATCCAGCCGCCTTTGGGCTTTAACCGGATTGTAACCCCCAAGAACTGGGACTCGCCGCTGGTGAATTTGCTGAACGTTAAATATTTTCTAAGCTTAACTAATTTGAATTCACCGGATTTGGAGCTGGTTTTCCGGGAAGGGGAAACCAGGGTTTATCAAAATAAGGCAGTTTTCCCCCGAGCCTTTTTGGTTTATGATTATCGGGTGGCCGCAAGTAAACAAGAGGCCATTGAGTTAACCATGCAGACTGATTTGGAAAAAACGGTCATTTTGGAAGAATCACCGGGTGGTGCAGGGGCCAGTCTTGTACTGGCCCTGGCTGAACCCGGCGAGGTTGAAATTACCGATTATCAAGCTAATGAAGTGCGGCTTGTTACCGATAGCCAGCAGCCGGGAATTTTGGTTTTAACGGACGCTTTTTATCCCGGCTGGCAAGCGTCGGCAGATGGTCAAACAGTGGTAATTTATCGGGCGGATTATCATTTTCGGGCGGTCGTCGTTCCCGAAGGCAAACATGAAATTGTCTATCGTTATTCCCAATTATAACGGCCGGGAACTTTTGGCCAAAAATTTGCCGGCGGTTTTAGCGGCCTGTTCGGGTAGTGAAATCATTGCCGTTGATGACGCTTCCACGGATGGCAGCGTCACTTTTTTGCAAAAAAACTTCCCGACGGTCAGGATTGTTCGCCACCAAAAAAACCAGCGCTTTGCCGCCAGCTGCAACGACGGGGTTAAAGTCGCCAGAGGCAAGATAGTGGTCTTGCTTAACAATGATGTTGTTCCGGAAAAAGACTTTCTAAAACCGCTTTTGGCTGTTTTTACTCCGGATGTTTTTGCCGTGGGCTGCCGAGAGAAAAGGCAGGAAAATGGCCGGTGGGTCAACTCGGGCCGGGGGCTGATGAAATTTAAAAGAGGCTTGGTAGTTCACTGGCGTGCGGCCGATCAAAATCAAAAAACCACCGGTTGGGTAGTCGGCGCAGCGGGGGCTTTTGATCGGCAAAAATGGCAGCAGCTAGGGGGGATGGATACTTTATTCCGGCCGGCTTATGAGGAAGATCGTGACCTTTGTTATCGGGCGGCCAAACATGGCTGGCAGATTTTGTTTGCACCCAAAAGCGTGGTTAATCACCAACACGAAAGTACCAACCTCAAAGCTTTTGGCCGATCAAAAATGGCCATCATGTCTTATAAAAACCAGTTTTTGTTTGTTTGGAAAAATATCACGGACGCTGGCTATCTTTTAAAACATTTTTTTTGGCTGCCCTATCATTTACTGGTGACCAATTGGCGCAGCCGTGGCTTGTTGGGAGTAGGCTTTTTGTTCGCCCTGGGCGAACTGCCCGAAGCCCTAAAATCAAGGAAGCAAGTCCAAAAATTATTTGTTAAACAAGACGGCCAGCTAATATGAAGTTATCAATGATTATTCCTGTTTTTAACGAAAAAAAAACTCTTGGCGAGCTTATTCGGCGGGTGATGGCCGTCAGCTTGCCGGGGGTTAAAAAGGAAATAATTATTGTCGATGATAAATCAACCGATAGCAGCCGGAAAGTTTTGGGGCAAATCAAAAAGCAATCCCCTCAATTTAAAATCCTTTACCACCAACGTAATCAAGGTAAGGGGGCGGCGGTGCGGACTGGTTTAAAAAACGCTACCGGTGATTATGTTTTAATTCAAGACGCGGATTTGGAGTATGACCCGCAGGATATTTCTCGGCTTTTAAAACCTATCCAAGAGGGCAAGGCCGAAGTGGTTTATGGCTCCAGATTTACCGGTGAGCACCGCAACATGTTTTTCTGGCACATGATCGGCAACAAACTTTTGAGTTTTTTGACCAATCTTTTGTATAACACCACGCTTTCAGACATGGAAGTTTGTTACAAACTTTTTCCCCGGCAACTGATCACTACCGGCGAGCTTCAGGAAAACCGTTGGGGTTTTGACCCGGAGATAACCGCTAAAATTTTAAGAAAGGGTGTGCGAATTTACGAAGTGCCGATTAGTTATGCCGGCCGAGAAGTCCAAGAGGGCAAAAAAATTGCTTGGCAAGATGGCTTCCGGGTTTTCTGGGCATTGTTGAGGTATCGTCTTTAAATGAATTTTTTAAAAAAGCATTGGTATCCGCTAACTGTTTTTTTGATTTTGCTCGTCGCCGGCATTTTTCGTTTTTATCATTTCCCTAACCGGTGCGGGTTGGCTTACGATCAGGCCAGAGATGTCTTGGTTGGTCGAGAAGCTTTGCGGCAAGGAAAAATACCCTTGGTGGGACCGTTTACCTCTGCCGCCAACGTTGTTTATGGGCCGCAGTGGTTTTGGGTGCTGGCTTCGTTTATTGCCTTAAAGCCGGACTTCATTTTTTTACCATGGTTTATTTTGGGCGTGCTTTATGTAGTGATAGTCTGGCTGATGATTAAAATTGGCGAAATGGTTGGTGATCGGGAGCTGGGTTTATTAGCGGGTTTAGTGACGGCTTTCTCACCGATGCAAATTTGGCAAAGTCTCAGTTTAACTACCCCTAACTTCGTGGCTTTGATGTCAGTTTTGGCGATGATAACGATGCTTAAGTATTTCAAGACAAAAAATCCCCTTTTTGCCTTTCTTTTGGGGACGATTTTAGCAGCGTCCGTTAACATTCATTTGCAAGCGGTAGGCTTACTTTTTTTGATTCCCGTGACGATTTTTTTTGGCTGGAAACATCGGCTTCGAGCGATTTTGCTTTTTTCTTTCGGTTTTTTACTCCAGCTCATCCCGTTAATAATTTTTGAGTTAAAAATGGGCTTTTATAATTTTCAGGGAGTGATCGGTTATCTTACTTATGGTCAGTATCAAGCGGAGGGACAGACTTCTTGGCTAGTTTATATTTTTTCTTCTTGGCCCAAGCTTTGGGCTAAAGTGGTTGGCGGCGAGGTGCGGTTGGCTTATTTTCAGATTGCCGGAGTAATTTTTTTGTTTGTACGGTTGGCTTTGAAGAAAAGATTGCCGAAGACAATTTTGGCGTTGGGAATGAGTTTTTTGCTGATTTTTATCAGTCTTCGTTTCTATCGAGGGGCTAAGTTTGAAAGTTATTATGCCTTTGTTAACCCCTTTATTTTGTTTTTTTCGGCTTGGTTTATCTGGCGAGTTTATCAGTGGCAAAAGGCCGTCGCCTTTTTATTTTTGCTACTTCTTTTGACGGGCAGTTTACGGCTTAATTCAGATTATTACCAGGTTGAGAAAAATAGTTACCCCTTGTTGAAAAATTGGCAGGAGATACTGGTTAATCGCTTTCCTGGCCAGAAGTTTGCCGTTTATGACGACCGCTTCCAATCTCAAGATAAAACTGTTTCTTTGGCTTTGGTTTTAGCCGCTGGTGGCTTGATCGACGATGACGGGGTTAAAATTGGGATTTCCCGCGATCCGGGGGCAATTTCCGACAAGACATTTTATTATCAGGGATATTCTTTAACCGAGATTACGACGATCAAAAAAGAAGGTGACAATTGGGCTTTTTTAAATCCCAGTGAGATTTGGCAAGCCACCCAAGAGTGGTATGATAAGTGAAAGTTAAAATGAAAAATTTACCCCTTGCCGGTATTTTGCTTTTTTGCCTGGTGATTCCCTTCATTATGACTTATGGAATTGGTCCAACCCAAACTCCCTATTGGCTTTTTGGGATTATTTTTGGTTTGCTTTTGGGCTATTTGGCTTTTGGTAAGTTAAGGTCAATTTTTTTGTGGGGTTTAATTATTTTGGTCATCGGTAGCGCTTGCTTTTCGACGCTGGTGGCTCGTCATCGGACCGCCCCGATTTTTCAAGTGCACGACATTATTCTTCAGCAAGAAGCCGCGATTCGTTTTTTGTTGGCAGGCAGAAACCCTTACGTGGTGGCTTACTTTGGGACCCCTCTGGAGCAATGGCACTATTCGGACAGTCAAGTTAATCCGGCTCTTTTTCATTTTGTGATGATGCCTTGGTATTTTTTGTTTGCTCTGCCTTTTTATTTTCTCTCGCTAACTTTTTTGGGCTTTTTTGACGGCCGCATCCCCTTAGCTTTTTTGTTTGCCTTTTTGCTAATTTTGGCCTGGCGTTTGCTGAAGGGCAAAAGCAAGCAGCGACGGCTATTTTTGGTGATTCTGGCCTTTAACCCGGCGACTTTGGGCTATTTTTTGGAAGGCCGGGCCGATATTTTTATGTTTGCTTTTCTGTTTTGGGGTTTTTATTTATTAGCCAAAAAGCGTTTTTTTTGGGCCGGAATGCCTTTGGCCCTCGCTTTTGCCACCAAACAATCAGCTTGGCCATTTTTTCCGTTTTACTTGGCCTTTTTATATTTCCACTGTAAAAGTTGGCGACCAGTGCTGCGGAATTTGTTGTCGTTCAGCGCTGTTTTTGCCTTGGTGGTTTCCCCTTTCTTTTTTTGGGATCCCAAAGCCTTTTTAGATAGCACGGTTTTTTATCTTGCCGGTAGCGTCGAACACAGTTACCCGATAGCCGGCTATGGTTGGGGAATGGTTTTGCACCAAATAGGGGTGATTAAAAATCTTCAAGCTTACTATCCTTTTGCAATTTGGCAGCTAGCGGCGTGCCTGCCGTTGGCCGTCGTGCTGATTAACTGGCTAAGAAAATCGCCAACTCTGACGCGCTTAATTTTTTGCTACGGCATTTTTACTTTTGTCTTTTGGTATTTTTCCCGCTATTTCAACAACAGCCATTTGGGTTATTTGTCAATGGTTTTTTTAACCGCTTATGGGTTTAACCAGACAGCTGAAAAAAAAGGGTGATCTTCTAGCCATTTTGGCTTTTGTCATCCTCACCGCCATCATTTTTCGAAATTATTTTTTCAAAGGGCAGGTGCCTTTTCCGGCCAACCTTTTGGTTTCTTTTTACTCTCCTTGGCGGCATTACCAATGGGAAGGCTACCCCAACGGACCAGCGACGAAGCCGATTGGTTTTGACAACTTAAGGTCTTTTTTTCCTTATCGGAAGTTTACCCTTGATCAGCTTAAATTGGGGCAGTGGCCCTTATGGAATCCTTACAACTTTTCCGGCAACATTCATCTGGCCACTTATCAGGCCGCGGTTTTTTATCCGCTTAACTTACTCTACTTTGTTTTGCCTTTAATTGACGCTTGGTCTTGGCTGGTAATTTTACAGCCGATCTTAGCCGGTTTTTTTATGTTTCTTTTTTTAAGGAAGATAAATTTATCTTCCCGGGCCGCTTTCTTCGGCGCCTTGACGCTGGCTTTTTCCGGTTGGATGCTGGCTTGGAGTGAAGAGTCGTTGGTAATCGAGCATACGGCTTTATGGCTCCCGTTGATTTTGTATGCGCTAGAAAAATTAATGGCGAAAGTTTCTCCCGGCAGGGTAGCTTTATTGGTGGGGGCGACCGTGGCCATGATTTTGGCAGGTTTCTTGCAGCTGACCATTTATGTTTTGCTGACCGTTTTCGCCTGGATAATTTTTCGTGTCCGGCAGGGCAAACTAAACGACTTGAAAAGCAAGTTAGCTTTAGGGTTAAGCTTCTTGGTGAGTTTGTTAATTACCTCGGCCCACCTTTGGCCGGCGATAGAAGCCTATTTTAATTCCTCCCGACGCTTGGTGGACGTGAAGTTTTTGTTTGATCAATATTTGATGCCTCCGTGGCATTTGATCACTTTTTTAGCCCCTGATTTTTGGGGCAATCCGGGAGTTTTCAACTACTTTCAAGGCGGTTTTTATCACGAGAAGGTTATTTATTTGGGGATTCCCGCCTTACTTTTGGCTTTATTTGCCTTGCTGTCGAAGCGGCGGAGTCAAGAACTGAATTTTCTTAAATGGTTTAGCTTGATTACTTTGGCTTTGGGCTTTGTTCCTTTGGGCTGGCTGCTTTATTTTTCTCACTTGCCTTTAGTTTCCACCATGATGCCTGCCCGAATTTTCTTTTTGGCCACTTTTGGATTTTGTGCTTTGGCCGCTTTTGGCTGGGATTTTTATTCCCAACAAAATTTCGCTGAGCAACGATGGAAAAGTTTGTTTTTCGCCAGCGGCAGTATTTTTTTGTTGCTGTGGCTTTTTGTTTTTTATCACAAATTTTTTTTAGTGCCGGATAGTTTTGCCACGGTTTCGTTAAGGAATTTGGTTTTGCCGACGGGCTTTTTTATCAGCACCGCCAGCGTAATTTGGCTATTTCGAAGGCAAAAGTCTTTCGCTTTTTTGGCCCTGACCGCCCTGGCGGTTCTCTCTTCAATTTATTTTGCCAACAAATTCCTTTATTTTTCCGAAAGAAGGTTTATTTTTCCCGAGGTGGCCGTGCTTACCAAGCTGAAAGCAATGGCCGGGGTTAATCGGGTTTGGGGTTATGCCGGCGGCTGTCTGGAAAGGAATTTGAACGCCTATTACGGCCTATATTCTCCGGATGGTTACGAGGCTTTATTTCCCCAAAGGTATGGTGAGCTGCTTCATGTTCAGGAGACCAAGGGTCAGCTTACCGGTCAGCCTAGCCGCAGTGACGCGGCGATTAAGCAGGCGGTGGAGGCAGACGGGGTTTTGGATAGTTGGTATCGGCAGAGACTGCTGTCACTTTTGGGAGTCAAATATCTTGCGGAGGCGAAGTTCGGCGAAGGTAAAAACGAGGCTACCGAAGCAGAGCGTTTTCCTCAAGAATTTTTTCAGCTTGTTTGGCAAGACGAAAAGTTTAGGATTTGGGAGTATCAGCAAGCTTTACCGCGGGCTTTTTTGGTTGATGAGTACCTGGTGGAAACCCAGAAACAAAAAATTATTGATCACCTTTTTGATCAAGAATTTAGCTTGGCAAAAAAAATTATTTTGGAAGAGGAACCGGGCCTGAAGATCGAACCGCAAGCAACAAAAAAAACCGTCGAGATCACCAAATATCTGCCCAATCAAGTTGAGCTACAAACGGAATCGCTTCAGCCAGCCCTTTTGTTTCTGACCGATAATGATTACCCTGGCTGGCAAGCCCAGATTGATGGCCAGAGGGCAGCAATACTTCGGGCTGACTTTACTTTTAGAGCGGTGGCGGTGCCCGCAGGGAAGCACCAAATTGTTTTTTCTTACCGGCCCAAGGCTTTTTTCTGGGGCTTAAGAGTGAGTTTTCTTTCTTTGATCTTGTTTATCGGTTGGCTAATTTTTGTTAAAATTAAACGGCCATGATTAACAAGATTCCCCGGCGGTGGACAACAGTCTTTTTTTTAACCTTAATTTTTTTAGGCGCTTCATTTTTGCGCTTTTATCGGTTGGGGAGTAATCCACCGGCCCTCTCTTGGGATGAAGCCGCTTGGGGCTACAATGCTTATTCGCTTGGCTTAACAGGCGCCGATGAGTTTGGCCGGCGTTGGCCGCTGAATTATTTGGAGTCTTTCGGTG
>PFEM01000030.1:17318-18940 GCA_002793635.1 Candidatus Shapirobacteria bacterium CG10_big_fil_rev_8_21_14_0_10_48_15 | reverse complement strand
TGAGGGAGTTGTTTCCCTCGCAGCCCCTCGGAGGCGGGCATTCGCCCACCATCCGAGGAGTCACTTATGGTTATCAGTTATCAGTTATCAGCTCCTTGTTATTAGCCATTTCTCCTTGGCACATCATGCTTTCCCGGGCGGCATTTGAAGCCAATGTGGCGACGTTTTTTTTGGTCGCCGGAGTGACTTTTTTCCTGGCAGGAATCAGGAGGGGAAAAATGCCTGCCCGCCAACTGGCGGGGTGGCTGGTAGCATCGGCGGCCAGTTTTGCCCTAAGCTTGCAAACTTTCAATACCGCCCGGATTGCGGCGCCGCTTTTGGTGCTTATTCTAGTCGTGGCCTTTCGAAAAACACTGTGGCAGCAAAAAAAGATCAGCCTAGTGGCCATCGCCACCGGCTTGTTGATTATCCTGCCGGCCGTCTCCTTTTTGTTGAGCCCTCAAGCTAAATTAAGGTTTAAAGAAGTTAACATTTTTTCCGATCAATCAATCGTGATGATGGCCAATCAGGAGATTGTCAACGATCAAGGGGCTACTTGGTCAAAATTAATTCACAATCGTCGCTGGGCTTATGTGAGAGCCTACCTGCGTCACTATTTTGACCATTTTAACCCCGCTTTTTTGTTTTTTAAAGGCGACGGCAACCCCAAATTTTCCATTCAGGACGTGGGTCAGCTTTATCTTTGGGAATTGCCCTTTTTAATTTGGGGAGCTTTGGTTTTGGTGAAGAAAAAGCCCGGCTTTTGGTGGTTGATTCCCTGCTGGTTGCTGGTGGGCATTCTTCCGGCGGCGACGGCACGAGAAACTCCCCACGCTTTGCGCATTGAAACCACCCTGCCGACTTGGCAAATTTTTACTGCCTTCGGGGTGGTATCCGCTTGGCAATGGTTGCCAAAGAAAAAACCAAAGCTTAGAAAACTTTCTCTTATTGCTTATTGCTTGATTCTTATCGCCTCTTTTGTTTACTTTCAGCATGGCTATTGGCGTCACTACCCGATTAAATTTTCCGGTGAGTGGCAGTACGGTTATCAGCCGGCGCTGGAATTTATCAAGCAGGCAGAAGGCAATTATGACCAAATTTGGTTGACGGAGGAGCTGGGCCGGCCTTATATTTATTGTCTTTTTTACCTTCAAAAGGAACCGCGGGAATTTTGGCAGGAAGCGGTGGTCGAACGGGATACTTTTGGCTTTGTTAAAGTTAAAAGTTTTGCCAAGTATCATTTTTTCAGGGAGCAACCGGTGGTGGCCCCAACCGGCAAGACTTTGGTGATTGAAGCCGCCAAACAATTTTCCGGTCAAGGTCAACTGGTAAAAACCTTTTGGCTGCTTGACGGCAGCGAAGTTTTCAAAGCCTATGAGGTGGGACATGATTAAAAAGGTTAATAAGGAATTTTTAATCTTATTTTTAGTTTTAATTCTGGCGGGCTTGCTGCGCTTTTGGCAATTAGGCCAAGCGCCGCCTTCCCCTGATTGGGATGAAGCGGCTTTGGGCTACAACGCCTATTCACTGTTGAAGACCGGTCGTGATGAATACGGCCAGCCTTGGCCGTTGGTGATGCGTTCTTTTGACGACTACAAACCGGCAATCTATGCTTATTTGGCAATTTTGCCCATTAAAATTTT
>PFEM01000030.1:771-17293 GCA_002793635.1 Candidatus Shapirobacteria bacterium CG10_big_fil_rev_8_21_14_0_10_48_15 | reverse complement strand
CAGCGGCTTTTTTAGGCACCCTTACGGTGCTTCTGACATATTTTTTGGTGAGGGAGTTGTTTCCCTCGCAGCCCCTCGGAGGCGGGTATTCGCCCACCACCCGAGGAGCCACTTATGGTTATCAGTTATCAGTTATCAGCTCCTTGTTATTAGCCATTTCTCCCTGGCATCTGCAATTTTCCCGGGTGGCTTTTGAATCTAATGTCGGTTTATTTTTTGACATCCTAACGGTTTGGCTGATTTTAAAGGCGTTTAAAAAACCATGGCTTTTAGTTTTGGCGGCTTTTTCAGCAGGATTAAGCCTTTATGTCTATCAAGCGGAAAAGGTTTTTGTGCCGTTTTTGGTTTTGGCCATCGCCTTAATTTGGCGGAAAAGCTTGCTGAAGTTGCCCCGAAAATATCTTGTTTTAGGCTTGCTGGTAGGAGCGATTTGTCTTTTGCCTTTGGTCAAAATGACTTTGACGACCCCGGAGATTTTTTTGCGGGCCAAAGGCACCAGTCTGACTGCCGATCAAACCCCATTTTTGGCCTGGACAGCAGAGAAGTTGGCCAGAGATTATCAAGATAAAGACTATTTGGGCTTGATTTTGGATAACCGTCGGGTCACTTACTTCTTGGCCTTTTTAAGGGGCTATTTCTCCCATTTTGATCTCAACTGGCTTTTTATTACCGGCGGTGAAGCGCGCCACCATGCGCCCGGAATGGGGGTGCTTTATTTGTGGGAACTGCCATTTTTAGTTTGGGGAATTTATGGCCTAATTTTTAGCCGGGTGGGAAAAAAATCCAAATTATTAATCTTTTTGTGGTTTTTGCTGGCGCCAATTCCAGCCGCCTTTACTACCGGTGCGCCTCATGAGGTCAGAACGATCAGGCTCTTGCCCATTTTTCAGATTTTGGTTGCTTTTGGCTTGATAAGAGCCTGGCAAATACTAAACAAAAAAAGATTAATTTTACAAATGATGCTGATCGGCGCAGGTGGCTTATTTTTTATTTTTAATTCTGCTTACTATTTAAACCAATATTTTGTTCAGCAAAACTATTTTAATTCCCAATCTTGGCAATACGGCTACCAGCAGGCGGTGGAGGAGATTAAAAAAATCGAGCCCCAGTACCAAAAAATTGTCGTTTCCAATCAGCCTTATTTGGACCAATCTTACATGTTTTTCCTCTTTTATTTAAAGTTTGATCCGGCGACTTATCAGCAACTGGGCGGCACTGTTTCCGGTGGTTTTGCCGAGAATCATCGTGGTTTTGGCAAGTATACTTTTAGACCGATTGCTTGGGAGAAAGAAGTCGTCATGGCCGACACGTTGTATGTGGGCCGGCCGGGTGATTTTAGCGGCCAAGTAAAAATCCTCAAAACGATTTACTTTTTGGATGGTCAACCGGCCATTTTGATCGCCACCAAATGAAAATTATAAAAAAAGAGTGGCTCATTCTTTTTTTAATTTTGGCAAGCCATCTTTTTTTTCGTTTTTCTCAATTAGGGAGCAAAAGCCCTTTTACTTGGGACCAGGTTGATTTCGCTTGGAAAGCAAAAGATATTATTGTGGATCACCGGTGGCCAATGTTGGGTCCCCAGGCAAAGCTTAACAGTGGTATTTATGTTGGGCCGGCCTATTATTATTTGGCGGCGTTGACTTATTTTTTTACTAAACTTGACCCAATTGCTTCAGGGGTCTTGGCAGGGGTGACCAGTATTTTGACTTTTTTGGTAATTTATTTGCTTACCAAAAAGCTTTTTTCTGTTCCGGTGGCGCTTTTGGCCGTGTTTATCCACACATTTTCTTTCTATATTATTAATTTTGACCGCATTCAGTGGTCAGTAAACCTTATCGCCCCGATTTCGCTGATTATTTTTTATGCTCTTAATCAAGTGATTAACGGCCAGCCAAAATACTTTTTTTTGTTGGCAACCGCTCTGGGTTTTTCTTTTCATTTGCACTTTACTTCAGTTTTTTTTCCCCTGATTGTTTTTTTGGCTTTGCCATTGTTGCCTAAAAATAAGCAAACTTTAAAATACGGTTTGGTTTCAATCCCTTTATTTTTAATTTGGCTGCTACCTAATTTTCTTGCCGCCAACACCCAAAACGCGACTATCTATCTTGGCACTTATTATCACGGCCTTCATTTAAGAAGGGTATTACAGGTAGCCGGCGATGCTTTTATTGAATTTGAGGGAATTTTGCTGGGAAGTTTAAAAGGCTTATTGATTGCCAAGCCGATAAAATATTTTCTGTTGCCCCTCTTTGCTTTAATTTATTATTTTTTCCGACCATCCCGAAAACGATTTAATTTTTGCTATTTGGCCGGTTTATGGTTTTTAGTGCCTTGGTTGGTTTTTTCCGTTTATAGCGGCGAAATCAGCAGTTATTATTTTTCTTTAACCAGACCGCTAGTATTAATAGCTTTGGCCTATTTGACTTGGCGGCTTTTTTGTTTAAAGGGTTGGTGGCTAAAAGCAAGCTTGATTGGTTTTTGGCTATTTTATTGTTTTGCTAACGTGCAAAGCTTTTTGAATTTAAAATATGAGGGGCTTGATTTTCAGCGAGTCAAAGTCAAAGAGGTGATTCGAAAAGGCGAAGTAATCGAATTTAAAGAAGGGCATCCGGAATCTTATCTTTACTACTTTTATACTCGAAAATGAAAAAGTTTTTGATTGCTTTTTTGATTTTAGTCGCCTCTTTTTTGCGGTTTTATCGCCTTGCCAGTGTGCCGCCAAGTCCTTCACTGGATGAAGTGTCTATCGGTTGGAATGCCTACTCGATTTTGGAAACCGGTCGGGATGAATATGGCTATCGTTTGCCGGTGTTATTGCGTGCCTATGATGACTGGCGGCCGGCGGGTTATGTTTATTTGGCCATCCCTTTTATTAAAATTTTTGGGTTGGCCGCCACTGCCGTACGTCTGCCGGCAGTCATACTCTCTGCAGTGGCCCTGATCGCCGTTTATTTTTTGGTCAAAGAATTATTTGCTAATGATCGCCATGGTGATCAGTTATCAGTGATCAGCTCTCTGTTATTAGCCATTTCTCCTTGGCATGTTTATCTTTCCCGACTGGGTCACGAGGTTAATGCCGGTTTGACTTTTTCGATTTTGGTGGTGCTTTTTTTGCTTAAGTTTTTTCGCCAAAGGCGATCAATCTGGCTTTTTTTAGCCGCCGTGTTTTTTGCCCTGTCTTTTTATACTTACCAAAGCCAAAAAATCTTCGGGCCGCTAATTATTATTAGTTTGGGTTTAATTTTCAGAAAAGAGTTGCTGACGGAGAAGAAAAAAGTAATTTTGGCAGGTTTGGTTGGGTTAGTTTTGCTAATGCCCATTGTCAAAGCGTCGTTTTCTCCGCAGGCGATGATTCGTTTTCGGGCGACGAGTATTTTTGGGACTTCAGACACGATTTTACGGGCTTATTTTTCGCACTTTAATCCTGCTTGGCTTTTTTTTAATAGCGGTCGGGAAGACCACAAAGTGCCGGGAATGGGGGTTTTGTATCTTTGGGAACTGCCGTTAATTTTAATTGGTGTCTACCAATTAATCAGGGTTAAATTGCCGCGGCAAAGCAAACTTTTAATTTTAAGTTGGGTCTTAATTGCTCCTTTACCGGCCGGTATCGCCACCGGTGCCCCCCATGCCATGAGAACCTTTAATCTTTTGCCCATGCCGCAAATTCTTGCCGCTTTGGGAGCAGTGACGTTGATGACCAAATTAAAAATCTCGCGAAAAGCAATTTTTGTCTTAGGAGCCTTTCTTTTTTTTAATTTAGCCTATTTGTATCACAATTATTTTGTTAATTTTCCCCGTGAGCAGTCAGATTCCTTTCAATATCCTTTAGGCCAAGCCATTAATTATGCTTTGACCCAAGAAGGGGATTATCAAAAAATTGTTTTCAGTAACCAGCAGCATGGTTATCAGTCTTATATGTTTTTTTTGTTTTTTAGCCGATATGATCCTTCGCTTTATCAAAAGCAGGGAGGCACTATTTCCGGTGGTTTTAATGAAACGCACCAAATCGGTAAATATGAATTTCGACCGATCAATTGGCCGGAGGAGGAAAAAAGTGGGGAGATCCTTTATGTGGGCAACCTGATTGACTTCCCTCCGGAAGCTGAATCACCGCAGACATTTAAGTTACTTGATGGCCAGCCAGTCGTTAAGGCAGTGAAAGGGGGCTCATAAAAAAAATAGAAATTTTTTTGTTGATTTTGGTGATGCTTTTGGGTATTGGTCTTCGTTCACCCGAGCTTTTGAACCGCAACCCCCTTTTTGGTTTTGATCAAGGGAGAGATTACTTGGCAGTGAGAAAAATTGTGGTCGAAAAAAAGCTGACCCTGATTGGCGCTGAAGTGGGCGCCGGGATGGCCGGATTGCAGTATCTTTTCCATGGTCCCTATTACTATTATTCTTTGGTGATTCCCTTTGCTTTGTTTGGGGGAGATCCTTATGGCGGCTTGGTCTTGATGTTTGCTTTTGGGGTTGCTTCCTTATTTTTATGTTTCTATTTTGTCTGGAAAAGTTTTGGTTTCAAAATGGCTTTGATCGCCACTCTTTTGGCAGGCGTGGCTTTGAGTGCCCAATCAAGATTTATGTGGAATTCCCATCCCAGCCCCTTGTTTATTTTATTAGTTTTTTGGTCGACTTTCAAAATTCCCCAGAACCCTCGGAAATATTTTTTTTGGGCTTGTTTTTGGGCCGGAATTATTTATGGCTTTCAGCTGGCGATTTCCGTTGCTTTGCTGGCCAGCCTTTTTTTGTTTGCCATTTTTATTGCCAAGATTAAAAAATTAGCAATTTATTTTTTGGGGATGGCGGGAATGGTTTTAGCCTACCTGCCTTTTTTTGCTTTTGAAGCCCGTCACGGTTTGATGGCTTTTAAAAGCGTTGGCAATTTATTTTTTAATTTGTTAAACCGCAAAACTTCCTTGAACTTTTTGGCTACTTTTAAAGACCATCGTTTGAGTTTTTGGTTTAATTTCCGCGATACTTTTTACTTGAGCGATCAGTGGCGTGGCTGGCTGGCAATTTTTCTGTTGGTGGCGATTATTTATTATTTAATTAAGCAAAAAAGATCTCCGGAAAAAGATTTTATTGCTTTTTTGTTCATTTTGCCTTTAGTGACTTTTTTGATTTTTATATTTTTAAACAGCCCGGTTTGGGGACATTACTTAGTTCATTTGCACTTGGCTTATATTTTGCTTTTTGCTTTTTTGGCGACCAAAACTAAAATATCGGTGGTGAAGGTGATATTTTTTGTTTTTTTGATCGCCATGTTACCGCTTATTTTTAAAGAATGCCAAAAAGCTTATGCTGATTTGGGCGATTATGGCGGGGAGGCCAAGCTCAAAGGTAAAATTGAGGCGGTTGATTATCTTTATCAGGACGCTGGGGGTGAGAAGTTTAATGTTTTGGTTTTTACTCCACCGGTGTATGATTATGCCTACCGCTATTTTTTGACTTGGTACGGTGGAAAAAAATACGGCTATATTCCTGGGGACAAAAAAGAGGGCCTTTTTTATCTTTGGATTGAGCAAGATTCAAAAAAACCTTGGTCTTATGAAGGCTGGTTGGAAACAGTGATTAAAGAGGGTGAAATTTTAAAAGAAGAAAAATTACCCAGCGGCTTTATCATTCAAAAAAGATATGTTGAAAAAAAGTAAATTTTGGTTAATTTTATTGATTTCGGTGGCCTTGTTGCCCTTGCTTGATTTTTTTAAGCCGGGTTTGCCGTTAACTCATGATGGTCAGGATCATGTCGCTCGGTTGGCCAGCTTCTATCAGTCTTTAGCTGAAGGCAATCTTGTCCCCCGTTGGGCGGGTGATTTAAATTGGCTTTACGGCACGCCGGTACTGATGTTTTTTTATCCCTTACCCAGCTATTTTGGCTCTCTTTTTCACTTTATGAGCTTTTCTTTTGTTGACAGCGCCAAGATCGTGTTTGGTTTGAGCTTTGTTTTGTCTGGAGTTTTTATGTTTTTGTGGATAAAAGAGATTTGGGGCAAGCAATCTGGCTTTGCAGCAGGACTTGTTTATATGTTTGCTTCATATCGTTTTGTCGATCTTTATGTCAGAGGGGCAATTGGGGAGTGCTGGGGCTTTGTTTGGCCACCCTTAATTTGCTGGTTTGCTTTAAAGTTTGCCCAAAAACCGGCCCGGCGTTATCTGGCCGGCGGCTCTCTAAGCTTGGCGGCGCTGATTTTATCCCACAACGCTTTAAGCCTAATGTTTCTACCGGTCATTTTTGGCTACATGATTTATCTTGTTTTTTCTATCCCAAAAGCAAAATTTCGGTTATCAGTTATCAGCTATCTGCTATCTGTTATCCTCGGTTTCGGCCTCGCCGCTTTTTTTTGGTTTCCGGCTTTTTTTGAAGCTAAGTACACGCTTCGGGATATTGTTACCAAGGATAATATCATGGGTTTTAAAAACTTTTTTCAATTACTTTGGACACCTTGGAACTATGGTGGGACAGAGCTTTTAAGCGTTCAACTGGGGGTGTTGCAGTGGTTGGCAGTCGGGGTGGCGCCTTTGGCAATTTGGCAGTTTTGGCGGCAGAAAAGCCAAGCTTGGCGTTGGCTGTTATTTTTACTGGTCTGTTTTGGTTTGGCAATTTTTTTAATCTTGCCGGCCGCTCAATCCTGGTATCTTAAAATCAGCTTGCTACAAAAATTTCAGTTTGCCTGGCGGTTTTTGTCTTTAGCGGTTTTACCGCCAGCTGTTTTTACTGCGGCCGAAGTTTATTTATTGCCCCAAAAATTTAAGTTACCAGTTATTAGCGGTTTGTTATTAGCCATTTTGATTTTTAATCAAAACTTTTGGCATGCTAAGGATTTTCTTGTTAAGCAAGAATCTTTTTACACCCAAAATTATCCTGGTTCAACTAACGATACCGGCGAGAGCTCCCCGATTTGGTCAACCCGAGCCATGTATCAGTTTTCCAGGGCACCGCTAGAGGTAATTGAGGGTGAAGCGGAGATCAAGCAAATTGAAAGAAAAACTACCAAACATGTTTATCAGGCAATGGTTCAAAAAGAAACCCGGCTGGTGGACAACACGCTCTACTTTCCTGGTTGGCAGGTTTTGGTTGACGGCCAATCGGTAGAAATTGAATTTCAAGATCCGGCTTGGCGAGGCTTGATGACTTTTAATGTCCCGGCAGGGGAGCATGAAATAGCGGTTCGTTTTTCAGAAACTAAGTTGCGTTTGTTGGCTGATTTGATTTCTTTGGGGTCATTATTGCTTCTGGTTGGCAGTGCGGCTGTGATAAAATTTAAAAAATATCAAGTTTCTCCTGCGAGGTGGGCGGAGCCCGCCTCGCAGGTGGAATTCAAGAAAAAATGAAAAGACTTTCCGTCGCCTTAGCGACTTTTAACGAAGCAGAAAATCTGCCGGCTTGTTTGGATTCAATTAAGGGCTGGGCGGCTGAAATCGTGATCGTGGATGGCGGCTCAAGCGACCAGACCAGACAAATTGCCCAGCAATACGGCGCTAAGGTCATTAAAACCACTAACCCGCCGCTTTTCCATATTAATAAGCAGAAAGCCATTGACGCCTGCACCGGCGAATGGATTCTCCAGCTGGATGCTGACGAGCGGGTCTCCCTCGCGTTGAAAAAGGAAATTCTTAAAACCATCAATCAGCCATCAATCAGCCATCAATCAGCCACTAATCAACCAATTAACGGCTTCTGGCTGCCGCGAAAGAATTTTTTTCTGGGGCGTTTTCTGACTAAGGGCGGTCAATATCCGGATTACACTTTACGGCTTTATCGCCGTGGCAAAGGCCGGTTGCCCTGCCAGTCAGTTCATGAACAAGCCGTAGTTGATGGTCAAACTGGTTACCTAAAAAACGACTTGCTGCACATGGCTGATCCCAATTTCCGTCGTTACCTGAAGCGCTTTGGCCGTTATACTGATCTTTTGGCTGGTGAGCTAAGCCAGCAGAAGTTAAAAATTAATTTAATTAATTCGGTCAAGTATTTATTTGGCAAACCCCTAGTGTGGTTTGCCAGCACTTATGTTGGTCACAAAGGCTTTGTTGACGGTTGGGCGGGCTTTGTTTTTTCTTTTTTTTCTGCTTTAAGATTTGCGGTCAGCTATGTTAAATATTGGCAGCATCAAAAATAATTTTTTTAAAGCGGCCTTTTTGGCCGTCGTTTACGTGCTTCCTTACCCTGGCTTGATGCCTGGGCACCATCTCTATCCGGTCAAACAGCTTTTTGATCAGGCTTACGCTTATTTTGCCTTTGGCAGTTTTGCCCGCCATAAGTATGAATTGGCTTTAGCGGATAAAAAGCTGGTGGAAATGAAAGTGCTTTTTGAATATCGGCAGTACCTTTTAGCACTGACAGCCCTTGACCAAAGTAATAATCACTTTCAAAAGGCGGTTGATTTTGTGGTGGCCGCGCAAGTGCAAGGTAAAAATATCCAAACCAAAATGGCTAATCTGCAAGCCGCGGCAGTCAAGCATCAGGAGGTTTTGGAGTCAGTGATGGGGCAGACACCAGCTGATTTTTGGTGGCAGCCGGAAAAAGACGAACCTCGCCAGTTGGCAATTCATCAAGGTCTTCAAAAGGCGATTAGCATCAGGCAGTTTAAATGATGAAAGTAATTATTTTTGTTTGGTCTTTGCTACTGGTAATTTTTTCTTATGGTTTTGTGGAGCACAGCTTCCCCTTGCCAACCCCTGATTTTCTTTTCCAGCTAATCCACACTCATCGAGGTCTGACTACATTGATATATATCATTTTAGTTTTTGGTTTGTTTGGCATCTATTTTTATTTATTGAGAAGAGCAAAGCAAAAAAGAATTACCGTTCGCCAAACTTGGTCTTTCGTTATCTTGGTTAGCTTGGTCCTTTTTTTTTCCTGGCCGGCTTTTTCGCATGATATTTTCAATTACATGGCGACCGCCAAAGTGACTTTTTTCTATCAAGAAAATCCCTATCTGGTGATGCCGATGGAATTTACCGGTGAGCCGATGTTGGCGTTTATGCACGCCGCCAATAAGTTTGCTTTATACGGTCCAGCGTGGATTCTGCTGACGGCCATTCCTCATTTTTTAGGGTGGGGCAATTTAATTTTAACTGTTTTTACTTTTAAATTATTAATCCTGGGTTTTTATTTAGCCCTATGTTGGCTAATTTGGAAAATGAGCCATCGCGATCATTACGCTTTAATTTTTTTTGCCTTTAATCCGCTGGTATTAATCGAGACTTTGGTATCAGCCCACAATGATGTGGTGATGATGTTTTTGGTTTTGCTGGCTTTTTGGTTGGCAGAGCGTCGCCAGCGATTTTGGGGTTGGATCGTCTGGTTGGCTTCGGTGGGAATTAAGTTTGCCACCATCGCTTTGCTGCCGCTGATTATTTTTTTGCGTCGCTTTAAAAGACAAAAGTGGTTTGTTTGGTCAGCGGTAGCGATGCTTTTGGTTTTTTTGGCGGCGCCTTTGCGAGAAGAAATTTACAGCTGGTATTGGATTTGGGTAGTTTCTTTTGTAGCTTTGATTCCTCAAAAAAGATTTTTTCGTTGGCTGGCTTGGGCGTTTTCTTTTAGCTTGCTGCTGCGTTATACGCCATTTTTGTATTGGCGTAATTATGGCGGGTTGACGCCGATGGTGAAGGCCCTGACCACTTTTGTTCCCCCGACCTTGATGTTGATTTTTTTTGGTTGGCAAAAAATTAGGCCTTGGCACCATGCTTAAAAAAAGTTGGCCGTGGTTGTTGATGCTGGCGATTGGCCTTTGGGCGGCGTGGCCTTTGTGCCAACCCGGTTTTATTCCTACTCATGATGGCGAGTACCACCTGATTCGCTTTTATGAGTTTGACAAAAATATTCGGGCCGGAATTTGGTGGCCGCGTTGGGCGCCTGGGTTGAACCATGGCTTGGGAGTGCCATTATTTAATTTTTTTTATCCTTTACCGAACTTTGTGGCCGAAATTTTTTATTTATTGGGTTTTTCTTTGATCACTTCTTTTAAACTAACCATGGCTTTTGGGCTGGTAACAGGAGGGTTGTTTTTCTATCTATGGATAAAAAAAATATTCAATATTCCCGCCGCGGTTGTCGGAGCAGTTTTTTATACTCTAGCGCCTTATCATTTGCTTAACGTTTATGTTCGTGGCTCAATTGGTGAAGTTTTAGCCATGGCTTTGTTTCCGGCCATTTTATGGGCTGTGGAAAAAAAATCTTGGTGGTTAAGTATTTTTCTTGCCCTGTTGATTTTGGCTCACAATATTTTAGCCTTGATCTTCACGCCTTTCTTAATCAGTTATATGTTTTTGTTCCATCGCCCACCTCCGAGGAGGGCATCCACCCACCTCGGAGGTGGGCTTGTCTTTAGTTTATTTTTTGGCCTGGGGCTTTCGGCGATTTTTTGGCTGCCGGCGTTGGCGGAGGCCAAGTATGTCACCGGTTTGCAAATGATTAATTTTGCCGATCATTTTCCGACTCTTTGGCAGCTGATTTTACCTTCTTGGGGAACGGGCTTTTCCGTCCCGGGCATTGGCGACCAAATGTCTTTCCAGATCGGCCTGCCTCATTTGCTGGCGGTGGCCTTGGGAATCTTGTTGATTAAAAAAAAAGTAATCCGTTATAAGTTTTTTTTGGGTTGGTTTTTAGGATTAGTTTGCTTGCTTTTGCCGGTTTCTTTGCCGGTTTGGAAGATCATTAAACCATTGGTTTTCCTGCAGTATCCCTGGCGGCTGTTGAGTTTAGTTGTCTTGGTAACTTCTTTTTTGGCCGCCTGTCTGGTGAGCCGCAAAGGCAGCAGGTGGGCAGTGGGTTTATTGTTGGTGGCCTTTATTTTTTATGGCGGTTACAGCCGACCGATAGTTTATCCTCCCAGGGCGGACAACTTTTATCTTGACAATCCCGACTGGACGCAGGGTACGGCTACTTTGGGCAATAGCTTTCAAACACTTTGGCCTGCTGATCCCGGGAACACGCCGATCAGAAGTTTGGCGACTGGTGTTTCTTTGGCGTCCTTGATTTTTATTGCAAGCAAGGCTATTCTAAAAAGACACGCCTAATCATGAAGGTTGCGCTTGATCTTTCACCATTATATTCAGCCCACCAGTATCGTGGCATTGGTTTTTACACCAAGCGATTAATAACGGCCCTGCAAGCAGTTGCTCAAGAGCAGGCGATCGAGTTGGCGCTGATTAAAGACACCGATAGGACGCGATTTTTGGCCGCAGACTTAATTCATTATCCGTATTTTTCGCCTTTTTTCTTAAGTCTCCCGGGGCGACCGCTCCTCCCGAGCGTGGTGACCGTTCATGACTTGACGCCGGTTAAATATCCCCAGCATTTCCCGGCCGGGGTTCGGGGTCGGTGGCGCTGGCAGAGCCAAAAAAGGCGTTTGCAAAAAATGGCCGCCGTGCTGACCGATTCCCAAGCTTGGCGGCAGCAAATTGCGGCGATGACCGGTTTCCCTTTGGAAAAGATTTATTCGGTTCCCCTCGCCGCCGGGGAGGAGTTTAAAAAATTGAAAATTGAAAATTGTAAATTGAAAATTAAAAAAAAGTATCCGCCCCTGGCGGATACTTTTTTGTTGTATGTGGGGGATGTGAATTGGAACAAAAATATTCCTGGTCTGCTTCGAGGATTTGCTGATTTTAGTCGCCACAATCCGACTTTTCAGCTGGTGCTGGTTGGGAAAGCTTTTGAGCAAAAAGCCCTGCCGGAAATAAAAGAACTGCTTCAATTGATAAAATCACTTAGTTTAGATGATAAAATCAGAATTTTAGGTTTTGTTCCTACTAATGATCTGGTGGCGATTTATAATTTGGCCAGCGTCTACTGCCAGCCGTCTTTTGATGAGGGCTTTGGTTTGCCGGTTTTGGAAGCCATGGCCTGCGGCTGTCCGGTGGTGGCGGCCAAGGTAGGCAGCTTGCCGGAAATTTGCGGCCAGGCAGCGGTAATGATTAATCCCCAAAGTAATCAGGAGATTGCTGAAGGAATTAAAAAAGCCCTAGGACGGGGTGCGGAGCTGTCGCAAAAAGGTGTTCAACAAGCAGCCGCTTTCAGTTGGAAAAGGACAGCCGCGCAAACAATTGCCGTTTATAAAAAAGCTTGCGCCGGTGAAGAATAAAAAAATTATTGTTTGGCTGCTTAAACTTTTCATCAGTTGGCGACTGATTCTTTTGTTAATCACCTGGGTAGCGGTCAAGTTGATTCCCTATAAGGCGGGTTTTTTAGGTGGTGGTGAATTTGCTTATCAACTTAATCCCCTGTACTGGGCTTGGGCTAATTTTGACGGGGGTTATTATTTGGCGATTGCCCGACAAGGTTATTTGCAATTTCAGCAGGCCTTTTTTCCTTTTTATCCCCTCCTGATCCGCTTTTTGGCAAGGTTTTTGAAAGATTATCTTTTTTCCAGCTTGTTGATTTCCCATCTGGCTTTTTTGGCAGTCATGTATTTATTTTACCGCTTGACAAAACTGGATTTTGGCCAAAAAGCTGCCCGAATGGCGGTGCTTTTTTTATTGCTTTTCCCCACCTCTTTTTACTTTGGTTCTGCTTATACCGAAGCGCTTTTTTTGGCCTTGGTTTTGGCCAGTTTTTATGCGGCGCGTCGCCGGGCTTGGCTATGGATGGGCATTTTTGGCGGTTTGGCCAGTGCGACGCGGCTGGTGGGCATTTTCCTTTTGCCGGCGCTGATAGTGGAACGGTGGCAGGCGCAAAAAGACGGGGACCGCCGTTGGCTGGACTTTTGGCCCTTGCTGCTGATTTTAGCCGGGTTGGTTAGCTACATGGTCTATTTGCAAAAAACCGTGGGTGATCCGCTTTATTTTGTTCATCTTCAGGGCTTTTTAAAAACCGGCCGGACCGGGGGTAGAATTATTCTTCCCTATCAGGTTTGCTGGCGCTATTTGAAAATGATTTGCACCACCAAGGCGGACGTGCTGTATTTTACCGTTTGGCTGGAACTGCTGACAAGCGGGTTGTTTTTGGGGCTGATTATTTTTAGTTATCGTCAGATACGACTTTCTTATTTTATTTTTATGGTTTTAGCTTATATCACCCCCACTTTAAGCGGCACTTTTTCTTCCATGCCCCGCTATGTTTTGATACTTTTTCCCGGCTTTATGGTTTTGCCGCTTTTAGTGGAGAAGCACTCCTGGTTTAAAAGGGTTTATTTGTTTTTTGCGATAATTTTGGGGATGGCGGCGGTGATGCTTTTTACCCGTGGCTATTGGGTGGCATGAGAAAAAAATTAGTTCGTTTGGCTGGTAACAAGTTAATCGCTGGCAGCTTGGTAATGTTTAGTGGCACGATGGTCGCCAACGTCGGCAACTACATTTACCATCTGCTGATGGGACGGATGCTGGGGCCGGTCGGCTACGGCGAATTACAAAGTGTTATCTCGGTTGCTTACCTGCTGTTTATTTTTATCAGCGCCTTGGCTTTAACCACGACTAAATTCATCGCTGGTCTCAAGGGCCGTGGCGATCAAGCTGGGATTCGCTGGCTGTTTGCCGTTTTAAATCGCAAGGTTTTACTTGCCGCCAGCGTCGTTTTGATATTAACTATTTTGGGATCTCCTTTGGCAAAGAATTTTTTGCACCTTCACTCCACTTTGCCGATAATTTTTGCCGGCTTGCTTTTTTTAATTTCTGCCCTCTCTTCGGTTAACCGGGCGATTCTTCAAGGGCTGTTGCGTTTTAAACAAATTGTCCAAAGCCATATCAGCGAAACGGCTTTTAAAGTTGCTGCCGCCGTGATTTTGGTATCTTTAGGCTGGGCAGTGGACGGCGCTACTTTAGCCTTGGTCTTGGCTTCTTTGGTGGGGCTTTGGACGGCTTTTCGATTTTTAAAGCCGTTGCGCCACGGGAGGTCAAGCCAGCCTGATTTGAACAAAAAGATTTTTTTGCAATACGGTCTGCCGGTGTTTTTTTTCAATTTAAGCTTCACTTCTCTTTTCACTAACGACATTATTTTGGTCAAGCATTTTTTTCCCGCTTACGAGGCGGGGTTGTATGCCTCCTTGGCGGTTTTAGGCAAAATTATTTTTTTTGCGACCGGAGCGATTCCCAACGTGATGTTTCCCATGATTGTTCACCGCCGCAGTCAAGGTAAAAAAATCAAGCATTTGCTGCTGGCTTCGCTGGCATTATTATCGATAATTGCCGCGGCAGCCGTGTTAGTTTACTGGCTTTTTCCCAAGCTGATGGTGCGCTTGCTTTTTGGGAGTGATTATTTGGCGATTGCCCCTTTGCTGGTGTGGATGGCGATCTTTATGAGCCTTTATTCTTTGAGTTATCTTCTGACTAGCTTTTCTTTGTCAATTGAAAAAACCAAGGTAGTTTTTTTCGGGGTGGCGGCTGCTTTGCTTCAAGTCACTTTGATTGCTCTTTTTCATCAGCAACTGCTTCAGGTGGTTTGGATTTCTATTGGGATTACCGGCTGCCTGTTTTTAAGTTTAGTGGTATATTCTTTTTATGGCCAAAAATAATTTTTTGTCGGTGATTGTCCCGGCTTACAAGCAAGAAAAGACAATTTACCAGGATCTCAAACGGATCAAAGATGTTTTGGATCAAATTCGCTACGATTATGAGCTGATCGTGGTCGTTGACGGCCAAGTGGATGATACTTTCAAGCAGGCACGCCGCTGTCACTCGGCCAAGATCAAAGTAATCGGTTACGACCAAAATCATGGCAAGGGGTATGCGGTGCGTTACGGTATGGCCCGGGCCCAAGGCGATCCGATTGCCTTTATTGATGCCGGCATGGAGATTAATCCCAATGGCATCAGCATGATTTTGGAGCACATGGAGTGGTATGGGGCAGATATTATTGTTGGTTCTAAGAGGCATCCGGCTTCTCAAGTAAACTATCCGTGGGAAAGGAAAGTCATTAGTGCCTGCTACCAACTTTTTGTCAGGACCTTTGCCGGTTTAAATGTTCGCGATACCCAAGCCGGCTTAAAAATCTTTCGGCGCAAAGCGCTCGAAAAAGTTTTGCCTCGCTTGTTAGTAAAACGTTATGCTTTTGATTTGGAAATGCTGGCGGTGGCTCACCGTCTTGGTTTTAAAAGAATTTTTGAAGCTCCAGTGAAGTTGAGCTATAACTTTGAAGATTTGACTCATGCTGGGACTTTTAGGGAAATGAAACGGGCATTGACTGACACGCTAGCAGTTATTTACCGTCTTAAAATTCTTCGTTACTATGATGATGCTAACCGTAGAAAATGGCGCTATGATCCGGATTTAGATTTTAGAGTTAATGTTGGCTAGTTGGTTCGGTGCGGTAAATTAGTTACAAAACGAATATTGTCTTGGTCGTAATACCACCACTTTTGTAAGCCGGCTTTTTTTAAGATAGCATCCATTTCTTGCCGGGAATATTTATTCGATCCAGGACAGGCTGCCAAAATCAGGTAAGCACGGTGCAAAATTTCTCTCAGAGAGAAGATTTTTTCCGGAAAAGAAAAAAGAAATTGCTTATTTTTTAGGGTTCCAAATAGGCCAACCAATTCGTCTTTTGCAAAATAATCAATAAAACCAATACCGACAACAATATGGGCATTTTTAACCGGCCCGGTATCTCGCCGCAAATCGGTGCAAACAAAATGGTAACGCCGGCCCTGGCAACCGGATTGAGCGGCCTCAATAGCGCTGAGGGCAATATCCACGCCGATTAGTTTTTTGGGTTGATATTTGGCCATTTTTTTTAAAAAAATGCCGCTGCCACAGCCTAAATCGGCAATGATTTTTCCTTTCGCGTGACGGCTCACCAGCTTCTCGGCTGCGGCCAGGCGCTTTTTAAGAATTTTACGAAACGGCGCGGCCATTTTTTCAACCAATGATTGTGGAGCCAATTTTTTAGATGAGTAAATGGTTTTTTCCCAATTAATAATTTTGGTTTCCCAATATTTTTTTTGACTCTTCATTTGTCAAGGTAATCTCTAGCCCTTAATAACCGGTAATGCCGGCAAAAAAATTCTAGCAGATCTCGACATTCAAAAGAATAGGGGATCATAAAAGGGTTTTTAAGAAGGAATTTAGCAGGGTAATATGGTTTGTTGATTTGCCAGGAATGCAAAAAGAGACAGGCAGGTTGGCGGTAGCCCCGCCAGTATTGGCCAATTAACCAACGGCTGTTTTTTTGCAAAAGACCTGTCAACATGCCGCTGCCAAAAGGAATGCATTTTTTAAGCAAAGCGAAATCAAGGTTACTGGGGATCTTTTGAAGCTGCTTTTTGGTAAAGGGAAGGACGGAGACCGGCAAAATTTTTAAGCCGGCAAAGTCAAAAATGGTCGTACCGTAAACGGAAGAGTCGTATTGATAGCCAAATTTTTTGATTACTTTCAGTTGTTTTTTGGACATTTTTATTCTGGGGCTGCGAAAACCGATACAACCGTATTTTTTCTGAAAAGGCTGACTGGCTGTCAAGTCCTTTTCCAGTGCGTTTGCGGTTCTGGCCTCATCATGGCGGTAAGAATGGAGGGCAATTTCATGACCTTGATAAAGAATTTGCGGGATTATTTTCGGGTAGACTTGATCTAATTCGGCGACGACAAAGAAAGT
>PFEM01000030.1:0-752 GCA_002793635.1 Candidatus Shapirobacteria bacterium CG10_big_fil_rev_8_21_14_0_10_48_15 | reverse complement strand
GCTAAAGTTGACTTTTCAATTTGATGCCGGTCATACTGGTAGCGTTCGGCAAGTGATTTTTGGGCAAAGTCAGCAACGCGGCCTTGTTGATTGCCGTTATAGTACCATTCGAGATCAATGGTTAAAATTAGGGGGACCATTGCTTAATTTTACTAATCATTGTGCCGCTTGGCAAATTTCAATATAATGAGCAAACCAATGAGATTTTTTTTGGACGAATGCGTTCATTTTTTATCGGCGCTTTTAATTGGGTTGACAGTTTGGGCGCTTTTTGGTCAATGGCGGTTAGTGTTGGTCAGCTTGTCTTTTGGCTTTTTGATTGATGCCGATCATTTGTTTGATTATTTCCATCATTTTGGTTTAAAAAGATTGGTTCTGAAAGACTTCTTCGAGGGAAAAACATACATTAATGCTTCTCACAAAGCTTACGTGCCCCTGCACGGTTGGGAATATCTGATTTTGTTTTGGGTTTTGGCCAGCTTGCTGCCGTTTCCGGGGGTAAAATGGGCCGCGACGGCTGCCTATTGGTTTCATCTTAGCTGGGATAATTTTTCCTATTCGCATCACCCCTTGTTTTATTCGCTAATCTTTCGGGCGATTAATCATTTTGAATTTGGGCGGCTGATGGCTTCAAAATGAGAATTTTAATTTTCAATTGGCGAGACATTAAACACCATCATCAGGGCGGGGCGGAAGTGGTGACTTTTGAGCACGCCAAGGCTTGGGTTAAAGCGGGTCACCGCGTGACTTGG
>PFEM01000040.1 GCA_002793635.1 Candidatus Shapirobacteria bacterium CG10_big_fil_rev_8_21_14_0_10_48_15 | reverse complement strand
ACCGGCGCTGGGGTCGAAAAATCAGCAGCAACACGCTGACCGCGATGGCCAAAAGCAGGCCAATCGCTAAATTATTGTGCAGCCAGGTGGCATAAATAGTGGACAAAAGACCGACTTTTAAGGTGGTTGGCATTGTTGGTTACGGCGCTTATTCTAAATCTAAATAATCCTGCAATTTTTTGCGACGGGAGGGATGCTTGAGCTTTCTTAAGGCCTTGGCCTCGATTTGGCGAATCCGCTCGCGGGTCACCCCAAATTCTTTGCCCACTTCCTCCAAAGTCATGGACCGATACCCCTCCAGGCCAAACCGCATCTTCAGCACTCTGGCTTCTCGTTCCGAAAGAGTTTGCAGCACTTCGCCAATATTATCCTTGAGCATTTGCCGCGAAGCGGTGTCGTAAGGCGTCGGCTGGAAATCATCCTGAATAAAATCACCTAATAAGGAATCGCCTTCGTCCCCCACCGGTTTTTCCAAAGAAGTGGTTTTCTGAGCAATTTTAAAAATTTCCTGGACCCGATCAGGACTCAATTCCATTTCTCTACCGATCTCCTCCGGTGTCGGCTCCCGGCCCAAATCCTGCATCAGCTTACGGGCCGTGCGGACCAACCGGTTAATCGTCTCCACCATGTGCACCGGAATCCGAATCGTCCGCGCCTGATCAGCGATCGCCCGCGTGATGGCCTGGCGAATCCACCAAGTCGCGTAAGTCGAAAACTTATAGCCCCGTCGCCAGTCGTATTTTTCCACCGCCCGCATCAAACCCTGATTCCCTTCCTGAATCAGGTCCAAAAAGCTCAAGCCGCGGCCGACATACTTTTTGGCGATCGACACCACCAAACGCAAGTTGGATTGGGTCAGTTTTTTGCGGGCCACATCGCTGCCACCCTCGATCCGCTGGGCCAAATCAATCTCCTGCTCGGCCGTCAAAAGCGGAATGCGGCCAATTTCCTTCAAATACATCCGGATAGGGTCGGTCAACGTCTTGTTTTCCAAAGTCGCCAGCACTTCCAACTCTTTGGCCAGCTCCGTGGAAGCTCTTTCGTCCTCAGCAATTTCTTCCTCGGTGACGGTTTCAAAAACGTCCACTTTTTTGGCCAGCAACTGATCATACAAATCATCCAGTTCTTCAATGCGCTCCTCCGCATCGGGAAAAATAGTCAAAATCTCGTCTTGGGTGACAAAGCCCTGCTTATCACCTTTTTTGATCAGCTTGCTAACGTCAATTTTTTTGAGGGTGGTAGCTTTTGCCTTCGCCATTTTTGTGCTCATATTATACTACACTGTCGACAACTGCTGGGAGAGAGTGCGAAATTCTTGATTAAGCTTATCGGTTGACTGATTTTGCCGCTCCAACCGTTTAATCTCGGCCGCAAGCTGATTCAGCTTCTCCCGCACGTCAACTTGATTCAACCGAACCAGCGTCTTGCCCCATTCTTTTTTAAGCGCCTCCTCCTCACTTATCAAATCCGCCAAGTCCAGCAAATAAAATTGGTTAAAAGCCGGCAGCAGCTCGGCCGGCAAGACCTTGGCCAGACTTTCACTCCGATACGTTTGGTGTTTTGGCAAATATTGACCTAGGGACTCCACGATGCCGGCAAACCGCGGCGTTTTGATCAGCTGCCGAACTTCACGCTGGCGCAACCACGGCCATTGACCGGACTGAAACGCCAACCCCAGCAAGTGACGCTCCAAAATCTCCCGCCGGCTTTGCGCCTCCGGTGCCAAATTAGTTTCTACCGTCATTTTCCCCTCCGGCTTGACTTTTTTGCCCACCGCCGCTTCCACTGCCTCGACGGCCACCCCCAGTCGGTCCGCCACCAACTGAATATAATGAGAACGGACGATTTCGTCCGTGATTTTGGCCAACATCGGTACCAACTGCTCACCAATCTGGCGCTTCCCTTCAGCCGTGCGGGCATCAAAACGGCCAAAAGCCAAATCAAGCAAAAAGTCATACACCGCCACTGCCTGCGCTACCATTTGCCGCCACCGTTCGGGACTCTTTTGCGCCACTTCGTCGGGGTCCTTCCCTCCCTCAATCTCCACCGCCCGCAGACTCATCCCGGCCTCATCAGCCAATTCGATCCCCCGCCGGGCCGCCTGGTTGCCAGCCAAATCCGCATCCAGGGCAAAAACCAAATTTTTGGTAAAAAACCCTAGTCGATAAATCTGGTTGGCAGTCAAGGCTGACCCTTTGATCGCCACCACGTTGTTGACGCCAGCCTGGCAGGAAGAAATCATGTCCAGCTCACCTTCGACCAGCACCGCTGCATCCGCTTTTTTGATAGCTTGCTTGTTTTCGACCAAGCCATACAGCAGGTCTGACTTGTGGTAAATTAACGTCTCCGGTGTATTGACATATTTAGCTTCTTTGATCGTCGGGTCGATGACTCGGCCGGCAAAGCCGCGGGTGTTGCCGCGGTGATCAGCGAGCGGAAACATCACCCGCTGGCGGAAGCGGTCATAATAGCCACGACTGCCCCTGATAATCAGCCCGGCATTCTCCAAATCTTGAGAGCGATAACCTTTTTTGGCCACCAAAAAGCGCTGCAACCCATCCCACATGTTGGGACTAAAGCCCAGCCCAAAAGTTTCAACCGACTTTTGGCTGATGCCCCGCTTGGCCAGATAATCTCGTGCCGGCTGACCCGCCGGATGTTTGGTCAGCACAAAATGATAATATTCGGCGGCCAAATGATTGGCTTCGTAAAGCAGCTGCTTTTGTCGCTCGCCTTCGGAAGGCCGGTAGCTGGTCAGCTTCACGCCGGCTCGTTTGGCCAAAACCTGCAAGGCTTCGCCAAACTCAAGATTTTCAATTTTCATCAAAAAACCGAAAAGATCGCCGCCTTCATTGCATTGACCAAAGCAGTGCCAAATTTGGCGCTCGGGCGAAACAATAAAAGAAGGGGTTTTTTCGGAGTGAAACGGACATAAGCCCTTAAAATTGCGGCCCGTCTTTTTGAGAGAAACGTATTCCCCGATCAGCTCAACAATGTCTACCCGACGCTTGATTTCTTCCAGCTCATCCGCCATGTTTTGTGCCTAAATTCTAGCACAGTGGCCCTCAAAAAGCCACTACGGATGACTTTTTTCCTGCATATTTAACGCAAAATTCCCGCGCTACAAAATTTTTAAACCTTGTTGCGTAGTTTGTTATTTTTCGTTTGAATACTTTTTCAACATGCCTTTGATTGTTTTTCGCCCATAACCACCTTTTAAATAGGTTTCCCTGCTTTTAGCATCTATTCTATTTAAAAATGCTTCATAAAAAATCAATTTATAAGGTCGAAATGGCTTTGTCGCTAAGCTTCTTCCATCGTTATGTTCTCTAAACCTTTTCTTTAGATCAGACGTGTACCCAATATAAAAACTTTTGTTTTTTTGACTCTGGAGAATATAAACATAGGGTCTAGACAAGTTTAGAGCGGCTTTTCTCTAAACTTTTTTAGTAATTCT
>PFEM01000006.1 GCA_002793635.1 Candidatus Shapirobacteria bacterium CG10_big_fil_rev_8_21_14_0_10_48_15 | reverse complement strand
ACCAATTCTCTTGCCGACACCCACGCCGACACCACCACCCTCCACATCGGAGGGCTGTGAGCCCTCGCCACGGTTGTGTTCTTTTGGCAAAAACCAGTGTGTCCGTGACCACGCCAGCCAAAGCGGTGGCCAATGCCGGCTGAATGAAGCTTGCGGCGAAATTAACCAGACTGATCTTAACAGCCCGACCAATTATTGGAAATGGTCCTATTGCTATTGACCGCCGCGATAGATTAAACTGATCTTAAATGACGGTCAAGCCAAGAATCGGCCTTATCTTGCAAACTATCGGCCGGCCATTCTTTCAAGTGCTTCTGGTTGCTTGTTGGCTACTGATCAGTTGCTTTAGCCTGATCATCCGCCTTTTCCCTCGCCGCTGGCCACGTTGGCCCAAACTGCCGCCACCCCAAACCAAATATCCCGTGGTGATTTGGCCAAAATTTCACCTTTCCAAAAAGTTCTTTTGGCTGGGTATCAGCCTTGGTCTGCTGGTTTCTAGCTTAATAGGAGCTTATGTTTTTATCATTAGGCAGCTACCTGACCCTAATCAACTGCTGACTCGTGACCAAATCGTCACCACCAAAATTTACGACCGCCATGGCGAGCTGCTTTACAAGGTTTACCGCCACCAAAACCGCAGTCTGATTAAACTCGAAACCATTCCGCTGCCGCTGGTGCAAGCCACTTTGGCCATTGAGGACGCCGAATTTTACCAGCACCATGGCTTTTCTTTCAAAGGCATTTTGCGCGCTCTAATCAAAAACTTTGAAGGCGACCGGCTTTATGGCGGTTCGACCATCACTCAACAGCTGGTCAAAAACGTCTTGCTCACGCCGGAGCGCACCATCAGCCGTAAAATTAAGGAAATTATTTTGGCGTTAGCCGTCGAAAAAAAATTCCGCAAAGACGAAATCCTGCAAATGTATTTCAACGAGGTTGGCTACGGTGGTGCCGCCTACGGTGTCGAGGAGGCCAGCCAAATGTATTTTGGCAAGCCCGTCACGGAAATTGACCTAGCCCAGGCCGCTCTGCTGGCCGGCTTACCGGCTTCACCCACCCGCCTTTCTCCTTTTGGCAATCATCCGGAAAAAACCAAGGCGCGCCAAAAATTGGTTTTGCAAAGAATGCGGTCGGAAGGCTTTATTGACCAAGATCAGCAGGCCGTCGCCGCCAATCAAGAACTAACCTTTGCTCCCCTAAGAACTGATATTCAAGCCCCCCACTTTGTAATGTATGTTAAGGAGCTTTTGGCCGAAAAATATGGCGAGCAAACCATTGAGGAAGGCGGCTTGGTAGTCAAAACCAGTTTGGATTTAGGCATTCAAGAAGCGGTGCAAGCCATTGTCACCAGCCAAGTTAGCCGTCTTCGCTCGCTGCATATTAGCAACGGCGCCGCTTTGGTCACCCGTCCCCAAACCGGCGAAATTTTGGCCATGGTGGGTTCGACCGATTATTTTGACCAGGCCAATGACGGTAATGTCAACGTCACTTTAAGACCCCGCCAACCCGGTTCCGCCATCAAACCGGTCACTTATTCACTTGCCTTAGCCAATGGTTTTACGCCCGATACCATCATCCCCGATACGCCCGTCAGCTACCAGATTCCCGGCCAACCGCCCTACTCACCACGCAATTATGACAACCAATTCCACGGCGACGTGCCCCTAAGAGTCGCCCTCGCCTCTTCTTACAATGTGCCGGCCGTCAAAGTTTTGGCCAACTTAGGCGTGAACCAAATGATCGAGCAAGGGAAAAAAATGGGCATTACCACCTGGGATGATCCTAGCCGCTTTGGCTTATCATTAACCTTGGGCGGCGGGGAAGTCAAAATGACTGATTTGGCGGTGGTTTATGGCGTTTTGGCCAATCAAGGTCGACGCGTTAACCTGCAACCAATTTTAGAAGTCAAAGATTACCGGGGAAAAATCTTGGAAAAATCGGAAGGCCACTTTCCTCTTGCCTATGCCGCCGACAAAGTCATTGATTCTCAAGTCGCCCTGCTGATTACCGATATTTTATCAGACAATCAGGCGCGCACCCCCGCCTTCGGGCCTCATTCTTGGCTGAACATCACTGACCATCCGGAAGTGGCGGTCAAAACCGGTACCACCCAAAACCTGCGCGACAATTGGACGATTGGCTATAACGCTGATGTTTTGGCGGCGGTCTGGGTGGGTAACAATGACAACACGCCCATGAGCCACGTTGCTTCCGGCGTCACCGGCGCCTCCCCCATCTGGCGGCAAATTATGGAAGGGCTGTTGTCTCAAATTCCCAAACCAACCGACTGATTTCGGGCAAGGCGGTCAGGGCTTCTGATTCGCGCGCGTCTTGAGTAATGATCACCAGCACAAAGGGCTGCGGCGCCATCACGATGCCGGCGTCGGCAAAATTACCGATCTCGGTGCCCACTTTGTGGACCACCCGCACTCCCTCGGGCACCCCAGCCGGAATACGATCTTCAAAAACAGTCGCCGTCAAAAACTCAAAAATTTCCTGCTGGTGCAAATTGTTAACCAGTTTGCCCGCGTAAAGCCGGCGGAAAAACAAACCCATGTCTGCCGGCGTCGTTTCAAAATCCGCCAAAGCAGTGCTGGCCATCCCTAGTTGCTCTATGGTTCGTTGCACTTTAGCCAAGCCCAAAACTTTTAAAGCCACGTTGTAGGCAGTGTTATCCGAATAATGACCCATCAGTTGCGCCAACTGGCGATAAGTATAAACGCTGCCGGCCGGTTGGGACTGCAAAATGCCGGCTCCCCCCAGTTTATCCGCCTCTCGAAGAGGGTATTCGTCTTCCAAATTCAGTCGGTCAGCTTCCGCTTCCTGATAAAGGGTCAAAATCACCGGCAGCTTGACTAGCGAAGCCATGGGAAACGTTTGCTTTTGGAATAAACCATATTGGTGCCCGGAAACCAAATTTTCGACATAAACACCATAAACCCCCAGCAAGGGCGTGGTGACCGCCTTGATTTGGTCCACAACCGGACGCGGATCGAATCTTGCCTCTTGGGGCAAATCAGAAATGACCACCGGCTCACTCAAGCGCTGCCAAAATTGCCGCCAATCGTTTTTAAAAGCCACCAAACCACTGAACAATAAAGTCAAGCCAAAGACCAGCGTCACGGCCCGCCGTTGCTTTACTTTTTCCAACTTATTTTGAGCGGTTTTTCCAACCAATTCGCTAAACTCTCCTTTCGCAAAAGACCGGCTTTAGTGCCAATCTGGCCAATCACGGCCGCGCCGTTGGCAAGCCCCGCCTTCAGGGCTTTCTCAAGCGGCCACCTCTGAATTAATCCCGATAGTAAGCCGGCAAAAAAGCCGTCCCCGGCGCCCGTCGCGTCTACCGTGGCCACCTTAAAACCGTCGGCTTGCAGTAAACGATCCTGCTGGTCAAAAAGATAAACTCCCTCCGAACCGCGCGTCACGGCCACCAACCCAGCAGAAAGCAACGCCGCTTTGCGAAACAATTTAACGTCAAAATACTCTTCGCCGACCAGTTGGGCCGCTTCTTCCTGATTAAGCACCAACAGCGCCACTTTTGCCAATAAAGGCAGCAAGTCAACCGCCTGGTCAATTTCCCGACGGCCGGGGTTGATGGCCACTTTGATTTGCTTTTTTTGAGCCCAATCAAGTAACTCCGCCAGCAACGCCAGATTCCCCTCCAAGGAAGAGATACACAACCATTGAGTCTGCAGTTTGGCAAAATCGATCACTGCTTTTTCCAAACGGCTGCCACCTCGATAAACCAAAATCGTGCGCCCGCCATCGGGGCCAAGCAAAATCGTCGAATAATCCGTCGCCTCTTTTTCGACTTGCACCAGCAAATGATCATCAACTCCCTCTTGCTTGATTTCCTGACGGACGATCTTCCCGGCAAAATCCCAACCACAACGCGCCAAAACCGCGGCTTTCAAACCCAAGCGGGCCAAGCCGACCGCCGTGTTCGTGCCGCCACCGCCACTGGCAATCACCAGCTCCTCGACTTCTAATTTAGTCTCGTAAGGCGCCGCAATGGCCGTGCCGGTAAAAAATTCGTCACTCTTAATGACTTTTAAATCCGGCGCTTTAATAAAAACGTCCAGGGTCGCGGAGCCGATGGAAATGACGTCAGCAACCGAAGAGCTCAATTTTCTCCTCCACTATCTTTTGCATCGCGGCGATGACGGGCGGCATAATCTTATAAATTGCCACGTCTTCTGACCCCCGCAAAATGTTTTCCAAAGTTTCCCGAAAAGCCAGGCGCAGCTCGGTGTTCACGTTGACTTTGACTACTCCCATTTTGATTGCCTGGCGAACGTCTTCGGGTGATAAACCGGACCCGCCGTGCAAGGACAGCCAACAGGGCACTTGTTGGCCAATTAAAGCCAACCGTTCCAAATCCAGCCGGGGCGAAGTCGGATAAGTGCCGTGCAGGTTACCCACAAAGGCCGCCAAAATATCACAGCCGGCTTGGCGGGCAAAAGCGGCTGCCTGGGCGGGATCGGTATAATTGCTGGTGGCTTGAACCGATTCGGCATCCTGAAAGTTAGCGACCGACTGGCCGGCAATCCGGTCAATCTCCGCTTCCACCAAGACTCCCCGCTCGTGAGCTTGGGCTACCAAGGCTTGAGTGATTTTGATATTTTCTTCCAGGGGTAATTGAGAACCATCAAAATGAATTAAATCATAACCCGCTTCGATGGCCCTTTGACATTCTTCCAGGCCGGGACCATGGTCAAAGTTAGTCAAAATTTCCAGCCCAGAGGATTGCTGGAAATTTTCAACCACGTCCAAAAAATTTTCCATACCAAAATAGTTAGCTTCATTGGCAGAAGTTTCAATGATCAGCGGGGCCTGTTTATCACCAGCGGCTTGAACAATGGCGCGCACAATTTCGACGCTCCCGGCGTTAAAAGCACCCAGTGCATAACCGTTGTCTCTGGCTTTTTGCAAAATTTCTTTTGCCTTCATTTTGACAGCGCCTCCACAATCTCCACGGCCTTGGAAGTCCCAATCCGGTCGGCGCCGGCCTCAATAAAGGCGAGCGCCTGCGGCAAATTGTGAATACCCCCCGCCACCTTGACTTTAATTTTATCACCCACCACCGTTCTGACCAGCTTGACATCTTCCAGACTGGCACCCCGCGGTCCCATGCCGGAACAGATCTTGACAAAATCAGCTCCGGATTGCCAAACCAGTTGCGCCGCTTCTTGGATCTGCACGACGTCTAAACAGCCTGTTTCAATGATAAACTTCACCAGCGGTTTTTGCGGCAGGCTTTTGACCGCCGTCACCACCGCCTTCATTTCCTCCAAAACCTGATCATGCTGGCCGGCCTTAAACCAGCCGATATTCATACTCACATCCAGTTCGCCGGCGCCGCGGCGGGTGGCCTCCATGGCCGTCAAAATTTTCAGGTCAGTTTGGTCTTGACCCAAGGGAAAAGAAACGACGGTGCCCACCGCCGCCTTACCAAATAAAAGATCATGCGCCAAAGCCACGTAGCACGGATTCACAAAGGCGGAGTTAAAACCGTATTGCTTGACTTTTTGGCATAACTGACGGATCTGTTCAGGCGTCGCGTCCTGGCGGTGATTGGCAAAATCCAAATATTTAGCCAGAGTTTTTGCGTTCATAATAAAAATATTCTAATGTTCAAATGTTCGAGGCAATTTAAAATTAAAAGTAAAAATTTTTCATTTTTTATTTTGTTCTTTTGGTTTATTTTGAACATTTGATCTTTTGAGCATTTGAACATTATTTTTTACTAATATATTCTGCCAATTCTATCAACCGACAGCAATAGGCCCACTCATTATCGTACCAAGCGACAACTTTAATCAAATCGCCATCAACGACCTGGGTTAAAGATAAGTCTACCAAAGCAGAGGCAGCATTTCCCACAATATCGCGCGAAACCAATGGTTTGTCGGTAACCGCCACAATCCCCCGATATTGTGCGGCAGCGGCGGCCGTCAAAATTTGGTTTACCGCTTGTTTGCTAGTACGTTTGACGGTTAGCAGCGTCAAATCAACCACCGAACCACCGGGTGTGGGCACCCGATAAGCCATGCCGTCAAACAGGCCTTGCAGACCCGGTAAAAGTTCAACCGTGGCCTCGTCAGCGCCGGTCGAAGTGGGAATAATGTTAACGGCCGCTGCCCGGGCCCGCCGCAGGTCATGGTGAGAATCGTCAACCAAACTTTGATCAGCGGTGTAAGCATGAATGGTGCTCAGCAAGGCCTTTTGAATCCCCAGTGTCTCCATCATGATTTTGGCCAGCGGGGCCACGCAGTTAGTCGTGCAAGAAGCGTTGCTGACCATCAACTCGCCTTGGTAATTTTGCTGGTTAACGCCCATGATGTAAGGCTTCACGCCGTTTGCGGTCGCCGAAATGACCACTTTTTTAGCGCCGGCATCCAGGTGAGCCGCCGCCAATTTGCGCTCCCGAAAAACGCCTGTCGTTTCCAAAACCACGCCGATGGCGTATTGCTTCCAAGGGATTTTGGCCGGTTCCCGTTGGGCCAAGAGAGAAATCCGTTGATTATTAACCAGCATGACCCCAATTTCCTCACCGCTGCCCTTTTGCAAACTGATTTTGCCTTTAAATTGACCATAGACACTGTCGTATTCCAAAAGATGGGCCCAGCCAACCGCTTCCATCGAGCCGGAAGTATTGATCGCCACCGGTTTGACCCGGTCGAGATATTTAGTTAAGATGGCTCGCAACGCCACCCGACCAATTCTGCCAAAACCATTGATTGCAAGATTAATCATAACTAACTACCTAATCAACGCAAGCTAAACTTGCTAATAAACTATTAATTAACTGGCTGTTGACTAAGCAGTATCTTGGTAATTTATTCATCGCTGATTAAGTTGTTGTTTGCTTAACTATTGCCTCAATGCCCGGCAAGGTACCGTCAGCCAAAAAAGTCAGCATGGCGCCACCGCCGGAAGAAAGATAAGTAATTTTATCCGTCAGGCCAAATTTGGTCAGAGCCGCTTCGGTCTCCCCACCACCAGCCACACTGTAGGCGCCGCTATCAGCAATTGCTTGGCAAATCTCTCTCGTCCCCCGCTCGTATTCTTTTGCTTCATAAGCCCCCATCGGGCCAGCCAAAACGATCGTTTTGGCCTGGGCAATAATCTTTTTAAACTCTTCAATCGTGGCAGCATTGATATCCTCGCCGTTGCGAATCAAACCACCTACCACCTTCCGGTGGCTCTTGATCATTTTGATCATACTGTCATAGATTACCATCTGGCCGCCCAGCAACAGGTAATCGGCCCACCCCACCAGTTTTTTAGCCGCGTCAATCTTACTTTTTTTGATACCGCCCAAAACAACTACCACTGGTCGCTGGGGAGAGTTTTTTACTTTAGTCAAAGCAACAATTTCTTCCATAAAATCCAGCCCAAAAACGGCCGGCAGCAGGAGGGGAACACCCACCACGGAAGCATGCCGACGATGGGCGACGGCAAAAGCATCATTGACAAAAAAATCTGCCAATCCTGCCAGCTGACGGCTAAATTTGCTGCTGTTGCTCTCCTCGCCAGGTTGAAAACGCAAGTTTTCCATCATGATCAGTGGTTTATTTTGAAAATCAGCCGCTTGCTCCATTTTTTCTACCAAGGGAATTGGGCAAGCCAACAGCTTCGCCAAGTATTTAGCGACTGGTGCCAGGCTTAACCCCGGAACAATTTTTCCTTCCGGACGACCCAAATGAGAGATGATAATGATTTTGGCTTTTTGGCGAAGTAGATAATTAACGGTTTCCAGCGACTCCACAATCCGGCTGTCGTCGGCCACCCCGTCTTTTCTAAGCGGCACATCATAATTGGTCCGCAGCAAAACTCGTTTGCCGGCAACCTTGAGATCTTTAACACTGGGCAGATGCATAAAAAATTATTTCTCCTTCTTAATTGCTTCAATGACTTTGGTGACTAAATTGACTGGGTCATGATCAAAAATCGTCTTTCTCTGCCCCTTACCGGCCACTTGCAAAAGGTGCCTGATCTCATCCGCCATTCCACCCGAACCTTCCAAGACGCCGATAATTTCGTATTCTTCAAAAGCACTGGTAAATTCGTTTAAGGTGCCGATGCGGCCGTCAATGATGATCGTGGCGTCGGCCGAACGAACCATGAGCAAATTACGACCCGAATAACCGGCTTCCGTATAAATGATGTGGTCAAAAACTTTGGGGCTCATGGGCAGGCGGTATTTTTGGCGATGCTCAATTTCGGTACCGGCAGGCGAAAAACCAATGTTATCACCACCGGCTTCTTTCGCCATTTTGGCGGCCTCATAAGGCACGCCATTGGTCGCCCCCGTAATCAGCACGTGCCCTTGCTTGGCAATTTCGGCAGCCACTTGTCGGGCCAGTGGATAAGCCCTTTGCGAAGTTTTCCCACTCGCCCCCCCGGAAATGCAAATCTTGTAGCGTGATTTTTGTCTAGCCATTTTTAAAAACGGCGGCCAATTTTAACAACTCCTTTTGGGGGTCATCGGCCAACACCACGCTGCTGGCCACCAAAATTCCTTTCGCCCCTAGCTTTAAACTGATCTGAACATCTTCAGCCGAGTGAATGCCCGCTCCCACCAAGACTGGCAAAGTGGTAATTTGGCTGATAAAATCCTTAATCACCGCTGGTTGGGCCGTCGCCACCGAGGTTGTTTGGCTGCCAATCAATTCCGGTGGCTCGTAAGCCAAAAAATCTGGCCTGGCCGCCGCCTCAGCGACCAACGCCTGCCCTTCCTCCAGGCTCTCACAGCAAACTAAGGTCTTTAAACCTAGCTTGTGGCACCGGACGACAGTCGCGCGCACCACCGGCACGGACAACTTACACTCCGAATGATTAAGGATGGTCCCGACCGCACCCCCTGCCTTGACCGCCGCCGGCAAAATCCGGCCGGTATTGGGGCCATAATCAATGTCATCCACGTGCTGCACCCAAACTTCCCCTTTCCCCCAACCAAGATCAGTCGCCGACACGACTGGCCAAATTTTGACGCCCGTTGCTTGGGCCACCTGAAAGCAAATCTTGGCCAAATGGGAAGCTGCCTCGCCTATTCCCGGCTCGTAGGTCTTGAAATTAACAAAAATCATTAACTAAAGATTAAAGCTGATTGGCTTGGGAGTCAAGCTCGTTTAAATCGGCTTCAAAATCGCCCAGGTCAGTTTTAGCCAACTCCGCCTGAAGATCACCAACTGCCGTTGATGAGGGAAGTGGCTGAACCGTCGGGATGGGGGTTAGCGTGGGCGTGGGTGAAGTTACTGGCAAAGGTGTTGGCAATGACGGCGTCGTTTGCTTGGAAATTTGTTGCCAAGCCAACCAGCTAACCAAAGTTATCAAAACCAAAACCACTGCCAGTAAAATCAATTTGTAAGGCAGCGGCTTTTTAACTGGCGGCAGGGAAGTGGCCGGTTGGGCCTCTTCCCAAGAATGGTCTGTTGGCGGTGTTATTGCTTCTTTCATTCAATAATCACCACACTTTCCGCAGTCGCGCTAGCGTTGCCATCTTTACTGGTGGTACTTACTGACTGGCGAACCGTGTTAGCCTTTTCGGCTTCGGGGCTCCCTTCACTTTCAGCCATTATCTTTAAAATATCATGAAGGGCATCGCGCGCTGCTTTGACTTCAGCACGCAAGGTTGTCAGATCCGTTCGCAATTGCTGGTGAACAGCCTGGACATCACCACGCAAACTGGCCTCATCAGTGATCTCGATCGTATAAATTTTGGCTGCTTGGACAGCAATTTTTTCTCTGGCCGCGGCAAGCAATTGTTCTGCTTCAACAAACTTATCCGCATATTGACCGGCTGCCCGTGTCTTCAGCCTGTCCAAAATTGCTTCCAATCGGTCCAGGACATTGTTGAAATGAGTTATCCAGCGTTGGTTGATTCGGCTGTAACTGGCATCCAGGTTCCCGACAATTTTTTGTTTGTGTTCGTCACGAATCCCCTCCAGCCGCTGGCGAAACTCCTCTCTTTTTTGAACCAACTCCTGCTCTTTCTCCTGAATTCTCGCTTCAATTTCGGCCCGGTTCAGCAATGGGTCCACCGCCAAAACAGGCAAAGAAGAAAAAATTAACCAGCCCACTGACAAAACCAAAATCGCCGCTTTTTTAATCATGACTTATTTTTATAATTTTCAATCGCTTTTTGCAAGACCTCCGTGGCCAGCATCGAACAATGCATCTTGACTTTGGGCAAGCCACCGAGCGCTTCCGCAATGGCTTGCTTAGAAAGCTTGGCGGCTTGATCCAAAGGCTGCCCTTTAACCATGGTTGTCATCATCGAAGAAGTCGCAATCGCCGCCCCACACCCCAAAGTTTGGAATTTAATGTCTTTGATATATTCTTGACCCGCTTTCTTACTAATTTTCAGATAAATCTTCATCACGTCACCACAAACCGGATTGCCGGCCTGGCCGACAGCGTCCGGATTTTTGATCTCCCCCATGTTGCGGGGTTTTTTGATATGTTCAAAAACTTTTGGCGAATACATCTGCTGGATAACCCCTCGGAGGCGCCCTTCGGACACCATCCGCGGAGTTATTTTATTATTTTGGCGCCATCGCCCGCAATTTTTTAATCACTACCGGCAGAGTCTGCAAAACGTAATTTACCTCTGCTTCCGTATTATCTTTCCCTAAAGATAATCTTAAAGAACCATGAACAAGCTCCGGCTTAACCCCCATGGCAGTCAGCACATGGGAGGCTTGCAGTTGCCCCGAAGTGCAAGCCGAACCGGAGGCAGCGGCGATGCCTTTTTCCGACAAATAAAGCAAAATGGCTTCCCCCTCCGCCCCCCTGAAGGCAAAAGAAGCGATGTGCGGGGCGCGCTTGATCGGGTGACCGGTCAAGACAGCACCAGGAATTTGCAACACTCCCTTAATCAATTTATCTCTTAGCTTAATTATCTTGGTTAACTTGGTATCTTGGTCAACTCGGCTAACTCTCTCTATCGCCGCCCCCAGCCCCACAATATACGGCACGTTCTCGGTACCGGCGCGCGTATTAAATTCTTGGCCACCGCCGTCAAGCTGCCGCACTAAGGGAGTACCCTGGCGAACATACAAAGCGCCGATGCCTTTGGGCGCATAAATTTTGTGGCCGGTCAAAGAAAGTAAATCCACGCCCAGCTGATCAACCTGACAATCAAGGTACTGCACCGCCTGGGTCGCGTCCGTGTGGAAATAAACCGGTGGCTGATGGCTCATAACTCTTAACTGATTTAGCTTCTTAAGAAGCTTGCCGATGGCGGCAACCGGCTGCACCGTCCCAACCTCATTGTTAACATACATCACGCTCACCAAAACCGTATTGGGCTTAATCGCTTTGGCGACATCAGCTGCTTTGACCAAACCATACTTGTCCACCGGCAGGGTAGTGACTTGCACCCAACCCCGCTTCTCCAAATGCCGGCAAGTTTCCAATACCGCCTTGTGCTCGATCGAAGAAGTGATGATATGCAGCTTTCTTGAAAATTGAAAATTGGAGCTTGAAAATTTTTGAAACAGTGCCTCGATGAGTCCCTTGTGGGCGAAATTAATCGACTCGGTGGCCCCGGCAGTAAAAATAATTTCCCCTGACTTGGCCCCCAAAAAAGTGGCGACCTGGTCACGCGCCTGATCAAGCGCCACCCGCGCTTCCTGACCCCAACGGTGTGGTTCGGAAGCATTGCCGTATTTTTGACTAAAATAAGGTTGTATGGCGGCCAGCACTTGAGGATCAACCGCGGTCGTCGCCGCATTATCTAAGTAAGCTTTTTTCATTTTAAGAAGTCCTGCAGCGTTTTGCCTTTAATCATTTCTCTCACCTTGTCGCCGACTTCATGCCAAACGTCTTGCTGGCCGCACTGCCTCGCGTGCGGACAGGCCACACAAGCGCCCAGTTCTACCGGTCCCTCCAACACTTCCACGACGGCGGCGACCGAAATTTTGGCCGGCTTTTTAGCCAGCAAATAACCACCGGCCCGGCCCTCTTTGGCTTCAATTAGACCCGCCTCACGCAGAGAAGCCGCCACCTGTTCCAAAAATTTAAAAGGTAACTTTTTTTCTTTAGCAATTTGGCGCAAAGAAATTGGCCCGGCTTGATTTTTGGCCAGAAAAATCATCAGCTCCATCCCGTAATCAGTTTTTTTAGAAAGATTGAACATATTCATACTTATTGCGTAGGAGTTTATTGAAAAAACCTCTCCTTGTCAAGTCTTAGATTATGTTATATTGAAAGCGTGATTAGAGTTGACCGGCTGACCAAAAAGTTCGGGAAACTAACCGCTGTTGACGATCTTAACTTGACCATCAACCCCGGGGAAATTTTTGGCTTCATCGGTCCCAACGGCGCCGGCAAGACCACCACGATCAAAATGCTGACCGGCGTGATCGCTCCCACCAGCGGCCAAATCGAGATCGGCGGCTTTGATTTGCAAAAAAACCCGGTGGCGGTCAAAAAATTAATCGGGTATATTCCCGACGATCCTTATGTCTATCCCGAACTAACCGGCAGAGAATTTCTCTGGCTGGTCGGGCAACTCTGGGAAACGAAAAATATTGGTCAAAAAATCAGCCGGCTTTTGCCGATTTATCAGTTGGAACAAATCATCGATGGCCCTTTTAGAGATTATTCCCGCGGCAGCAAACAAAAGCTGACCATTTTGGCCGCCCTGCTCCACCAGCCTCAAGTTTTGGTCATCGACGAGCCGATCATTGGCCTTGACCCGGCGAGCGCGCAAACTACCACCAAGCTTTTTAAGGACTTTGCCAAGCAAGGCGGGGCTATTTTTGTTTCCACCCACACTTTATCGGTCGCCCAAGATATTTGCCAACGCCTCGGAGTGATCGATCAGGGCAAACTGATTTTTGAGGGCACAATCAAGCAATTAGAAAAGCAAGTCCACGGTCACCATGACAATTTGGAACAACTCTTTTTAAAACTCACCCGCCATGAATAGCCGCGCCTTTTGGGCCCTGCAAACCAGCAAATTAATCAGGCTGGCCAGCCTTTTCCGCCGCGGTCAGTGGGCAAAAATCTTGGTCATCCTGACTACCCTGGTTATCTTACTGCTCTTGGCTTTGGGAATTTTTTATTTCAGTTTGACCAGCTTTAAATTCCTGAGCGAATACCCAATCGCTAGTCAACCCATTATCACCTACAGCCTGGCCGCCACTTTCATCTTAACGGCGGTTTTAGTATTGGCCTCCGCCGTCATCACCAGTTTGCAAACTCTCTTTCAACGCGATGATAACTCGCTGGTTTTCAGCTGGCCAATCCCGATTACGGCCATTTTTAGCTCTCGTTTGCTCAACAGCCTCTTGCTGGCCAATTGGCCGATGCTGGTTTTCAGCCTGCCTTTTATTTTGGGCTATAGTGCCGCCTTCGGCCTGAACTGGACCACCAGAAGTCTTTTTTTAGTCGGGCTGATCTTTTTAAGTCTGTCCAGCAGCCTGCTGGGCACCATGATCGCCCTCATCGCCAGCCGAATTTGGGGCAACCTGCAAAGCCGCTGGTTTAATTTTGCCTTGTTGGCCAGCCTGCCCATCTTTGGCTGGGTCTTGGTAAAAGTCTTACTGCCTGACGAGCTCACCACTAATTTGGGCCCTCTTTCGATTGAAGAAATCGGCACTCTGCTGGGCCGCAAGCCGCTGCTGGCCTCTTTTTTGCCCACTACCTGGCTGGTCAACTTAGTTTATTTTTGGCCCGGCAGTCCGTCGGTCGCCGCGCTTTATCTGGCCACTTTGGCGTCTTTTTGGTTGACCTTGATCTTGGTAGTCAGCCTGCTGCGGCAGCAATTTTATTGGCAGGCCATCAATAAGACCAGCGTCGGCCGATTTATCGCCGCTCCCTGGGATACTGTTAAAAAAAAGGTCCGGTCTTTTCCTTATTTGCTGCCCGGTAAAATGGGCGCCTTAACGGAAAAAGACTGGTTGGGCGTCCTGCGCTCGCCGCCCCAGCTTTTTCAACTTTTCTTTATTATCTTTATCGGCATCGTTTATTTACTGATTATCAGCCGAGTGCCCCTGACGCGGCTGGCGAAAACTTTTCCCACCACTCACCAAACTTGGCTGAAAACAATCAATTTTTTGTTTACCAATTATTTGGCGGCCGTTTTTAGCCTGCGCTTTTTGTTTCCTTTAATCAGTTTGGAAGGTCACAGCGCCTGGGTCAGCTGGTCGGCGCCGCTGCCGCGGCTCAAAATTTTTTGGCAAAAACTGGTCAGCTCATTTTTGCTCGTTTGTTTGTCAACGGAAGCGATTTTATTAATCAGTAAGCAATGGTCGCTGCTGTTGATCAACTTGCCGGTTAGCTTTCTCATCGTGCTGGTCACTTTGGGAATCGGTGCGATTAAACCTAATTTCTGGGAAAAAAATCCGGAAAAACTTTCGACCACTCCGGGAGGGCTGCTGGCAACTTTTGTTTGTTTAGCCTATATCAGCCTGTGCGCCGGGTTGCTTTTTGGCCCGTTGCGGTACGGCGTGGGGCTGATCTGGCTGCTCAGCGGCTTGGTGGCGGTCATCATTTTCCACCAGGTTCAGCGTCACCTCAACCACTACGAACTCTAATTCCTCAAATCAACCTGACTGGCCAAAAAGGTGGTTAGCGGCACCGCCGCCACCAAGCCGATACTGCCTGCCAAAGTACGAATCACTTCCTCAGCAATAATTTCGTAATTAATGACTTGCGAAAACGGTAACGGGTTGCTGATAAAAAGCAGCAACAACGGCAAGGCCGCTCCGGTATAAACTAAAACCAGCGTGTTCACCATGGAAGCGATGTGATCTTGGCCAACTTTCATCGCCCGCCAAAAAACCTCACGAGGACGAAGCTTGGCATTGCTCTGTTTGAGCTGCTGAACCACTGCCGCCTGGGCCACCGTAATGTCATCCAAAACCCCCAAGGCCCCGATAATAATTCCTGCCAAAATTAAACCGCGAATATTAAAATCGCTCCTGGAGGCTTTTAAAAATCCTGCCTCTTCGGAAGCAAAGCCCATCAACCGCATCCCATCAATAAAATATTTAGCCAACAGCCCGGTTAAAACTAACGCTCCCAGGGTCCCAACCATAGCCACTAGGGTTTTTTTATTCCAACCATGTGATAGACAAAAAGTTAACGGAATCAGCAGCAGTGAAGCCAAAATTGCCACCCGCACCGGATCCTTACCTTGATTAATTTGGGGCAGAATTAGTTTAAAAATGACTAAAAATGACAACCCCAAGCCGGCTAAAGAAGCGACTCCCCGCCAGCGACCCACCGCGATCACCAAAACAATAAAAATTAAAAAGAGCGTGAGCAGTTGCTTGCGCCTGACCAGTTCTACCAAGTTGTAAATTTCTTCGCCCGCCAACCCATAGTTAAGACTCAGCATCACCTGATCACCTACCTGGTATTTGCCTGCCCCCGACAAGGGTAAACCTGCTGCCTTTAAGGTAATTCTCTTGTCCTTGGCCGAACCATGAGTAATCAAAATGCCCAACTGCTGGTAAAGGCTTTTTTGGTCCGCTTGAACTACAACGTCCTCTTTAACAATTTGGGTAACCTGCCCCTCAAGAATTTCTTCCTGTGCCAAAGCCAAAGGCGGCAAAGCATAAACCAACGCCAAAATAATTATCAACAAAATTTTTTTAACCATTAGTCTTGTTATATTCCAGCCTGATTGCTTTCCCGTTGACCAAAGCCTCGCCGATTTTATGGTAAGCCGCCGCCAAAATCCTTTGAAAAGTACTTTGGGAAACAGCCATTTTTTGGGCCGCCGCTACCTGATCTAGGCCATCAACCTCATGAAGTTTAATGGCTTCCATTTCCTCAGGTAAGAGCACCACTTCTTCCAATAGCCGCAGGGGAATTCCCCGCGGCTTGTAGTAACAAACCTCTGGTCTAAATCGCAACCGGCGAGGCTTTTTGGGTCGAGGCATTTACTTCAATTCCTTTTCTACATCTTCCAGCTCTTCTTGTAAAGCTTTCTTATACTCTCCCAAAGACTGCTTTTTTTCCTCATCAGTTTGAGGCCAACGCCAACCAAAATAGCGTCCCATCCCGCGGCCGGGGCCAAAATGACGACGCCACCCCAAACCAAAACCGCAAGGACCAAAACCCCGTCCGGTTTGTGGTCCGATACCAGCTGGACCAGTTTGATCAAATCCTGGCATTTTTTTTCACCTCCCTTCTTAATTAATTATGAATATATACCCATTATAACTAACGGGTAGGGGAGTGTCAAGCGCTACCCAAACATCAGCCATTCGGGCTTAACCAGCATCAAGATGCCGATCACCAGCATCAGCGAGCCCCCGATCAAACGCGACCAGCGGGCGTACTTACTCTGAATCCCCACGGCCTGCAAAGTCGCCATGGCGACAAAAAAGACCAGCAAATCGTCCAGCATGAAAATGAAAACATAAAAAAGCAAATATAAATAGTATTGCCAGCCGGGTAAGTTGGTCAACGACAAAATACTAGTGTAAATCGCTGGCAAGCCGGCCGAGCAAACCAGCTCAATCAGGTTGATCCCAAAAGCCAGAATAATTAGCCCTCCTAAAGCCAGCCACAAACTTCTTTCTTGGGTAATACGCTTCATTTTGGCAAACATTTTTTCTCTTTTGGACTCGCCGACAGTTTCGCAGCCGCCACTGCGATTCACCCACCAGTCACGCAGGTTATACCCCGCGGCAAATAAGGCCAGCAAACCAACCAACACTCTTATCCAAAAGACAAAGCCCAAAAACAAAAACAAATTCAGCCAGGCGGCCATAAATAAGAAATAAGCCAACCCCGAAGTGACGATAAACGTGGTGCCCAGCAGCCACATCCGCCGGCGGTCTTGCATCCCCAAAAGCAAGCTAATCAAAAACAGCAGGATCCACATGGCGCAAGGATTAAAGCCGTCCAGTAAGGCAATCATTAAAGTCAACGCTGGCAAAGATAAACTTTTGGTTTTTACCTGGCCAATCAGCGGCAACTCGATCGTTTCAGGCATCGCCTTTTGGCTTGGCTTGGCTACCGGTGTTTGCGCCTCAATGACCGGGCCGACCAAATCTTGGCAACCATTGGCCAGCGCACATTGCACGGCTGCTTCAATTTCCTGACCAGTGGTTGCGGCACTCAAAAAGCCGCTAAAATGATACTTGCCGACAGCCGTAAACGGCACGCCGGCAATATCCAAATTAAGTTGCTGGCCAATTTTTTTAAACAAGGCCAAATTTTCTCTGCTGGTGCTGATTTCAAAATCACGAACTTGCAAACGGGGGTATTTTTGCACCAACTGGGCCAAAAACTCTTTCTCTTTGGCGCAATGAGGGCAAGTTTTGGACCAAAAAAAATAAAGGGTAATTTGGTTATTTTGGGCCGTCACCGGCTGGGCAAAAACAATTAAGCTAAGAATTAAAAATGCAACCAGAGTGATTTTTTTAAACATGGCGTTACCTATCTTGATTAGCCAAAATTATTTTCAGCAATTCTTCCTTCTTAAGCTCGCCGACTTGACGGGTAATTTCGCAGCCGGTTTTATCTAAATAAATAAACACCGGCAGCTTACCACGGTCGATGGCGTATTTGGCAACCATTTTTTTATCCTGGTCATAATCATAGTATTCGGTTTGGAGCCACGGTAACTCCGCCTCGATTTCTTTCCACCTTGGCCGCATCACCAAACATCCCGAGCACCACACCGCCCCGAACTTCAGCACCTTCATGCGCCCTATTTTAACACAGGGGGTTTTCCCATCGTCGCGTAGGGGCGTATTGCATACGCCCCAGCTAAGCTAATTCACAAC